>MGQW01000096.1 GCA_001798885.1 Deltaproteobacteria bacterium RBG_16_64_85 | reverse complement strand
GGCGTGGAGAATCTCGTAACTTTCCGCATCCACGACCACGATGTCTTCCCGGATGTTGTCTAAAATCAAAGAGAAAAACCCGGAATCTTTCTCCAATTCCCGCTCCCCTTCCACAGGCGATTATCCCGATCGCCTACCTCGGCTAATCTTTACGGAAATTTTTGCATTAAACTTTACTGTCAGATATCCAGGAACAGCCAGGGCGTCTTCGCCTTCCGATCGCGCTCGGAGAGGGCGATGTCCGCCTCGTGCCCGATCGTCAGGGAGATCTCGTCGAGTCCCTTGAGGAGGCACTCCTTGGGGAACAACCCGATATCAAACCGGTACGTTGCGCCCTGATCGTCCCTAGTAGGGCCGATTGTCGAATATGCGCCGGGTTTTCCTCTCCGAGCGCGGCAAGGTGCCGTAAGGGACGATTTCCACCGAGCAGGACACCATGAGGTTGTGCTTGATCTCGCCGGCGACGGCGCGCGCGAGGGGGGCGTCCATGTTGTCGCCGAGGTGGGCGGCACGCTCCGCCTTGACGGTCATGTGGTCCTTCCCGTCTTCCCGCCGCTCGAAGACCACCTGGTATTCGCTGCCGGCGCCGTCGATCTTCGACAGCACTTCGTCCACCTGGCCGGGATAGATGTTGACCCCCCGGAAGACGACCATGTCGTCGGAACGCCCCAGTATCCTGTCGTGGCGGGGAAGGATGCAGCCGCAGGGGCAGGTCCCGTCGATGAACCGCGTCAGGTCGCGCGAGCGGTACCGGAGGAGCGGGGCCGCCTCCTTTCCGAGCGTTGTGAATACCATCTCGCCGATCTCTCCGGGCGCGACGGGCTGCAGGGTCCCGGGATGGAGGAGCTCCAGGATGTAGTAGTCCGCCCAGTAATGGATCCCCGCTTCCCGGTGGCAGGAAAGCCCCGTGCCGGGTCCGTACAGTTCGGTGAGTCCCGGGATGTCGTAGACCTCCTTCACGCCCAGAAGATCCTTGATGGTGGCGATCATTGCGTCGCTGATCCGCTCCGCGCCCAGGATCACCTTCTTGAGCTTGAGCCGGCCTCGGATTCCGCGGGCATGGACTTCCTCGGCCAGGAGAAGTCCCATGGAGGCGGTGCAGCAGAGGACCGTCGTCTGCAGATCCAGGAGAAATGTGCACTGCAGGTCCAGGTTTCCCGGGCCGGAAGGGATGGTCATCGCCCCGAACTTCTCGGCTCCCAGCTGGAAACCCGCCCCGGCCGTCCACAGCCCGTACCCCACGCAGATCTGCACCCGGTCCTCCCGGGTGAGGCCCGCCATCTCGTAACAGCGGGCGAACATGTGGAGCCAGTCGTCGATGTCCTTCTGCGTGTAGCAGAGGATCTTCCGCTTCCCCGTTGTCCCGGAGGAGGAGTGGATCCGCACGATCTCCCCGGGCTCGACGGAGAGCAGGGGGATGGGATACCCGTCGCGCAGGTCCTCGCCGGTGGTGAAGGGGAGCCTGGAAAGGTCCTGGAGCGACCGGATCTCTCCTGGGGTAACGCCCGCTTCCTGGAATTTTCGCCGGTAGAAGGGGGAATTCTTCCATGCGTGGGAAACCGTCCACTGCAGCCCAGTGAGCTGGAGCGCGGGCAGTTCCCCGGGCGCTGCGTATTTCGGCGGGAATCGTCGGAGCATTGGGAAGTAACTTATCGCTTTCCTTGTTTCATTCCAAGGGCAAGCGCGGAAAGCGATGCCGCGAGAAGGGTATCCTTCGCTTCCAGCCGACGGCGGAGAGCCGCCTCGACGTCTTCGGGGGAGCAGAAGAGCAGTCCTCCTTCCTCGCGCGCTCCCGGCATGGAAAGGGCGTAGCCCAACAGGATGAGGTTGACCGACCGGGGGTTGCCGCTTTCTTGAGCCAGGCCGTCGGCGTCGACGGCGTGAACGTTCATGTTCCCGCCTCCCTGGCTCCCCGGAGGCGCGTTGACGATCGCCCAGCCGGAGGTTTTCAAAAAGCGCCGATGGAAGGAGAAGTTTTCCGCCGAAAGTACGATGAGCCCGTCGGCCTGCGACGCACGCACCAGGGGGCTCGAGAAGTCCCCCACTTTCAGGTGGGAGACGACGACGCCCCCCCGCTGGGCCATCCCGTGGGTCTCGGAGGTGAGGACGCTCGCCCCTTTCCGTATGGCGGTCTCCGCGAGCAGGCGCGTGACGAAGAGAACCCCCTGCCCGCCCAACCCGCTGACGACGATCTGCTGGCGTCCGCGCGAAGCAAAGGATCCCTCCCCGTTCACGGGGACGTTCCTTCCGGCGGCGCCTTCCGGATGGCGTCGAGGGGGCAGACGTGGAGGCAGACGCCGCACCCGGTGCACAGGATGCCGTCGATGGAGACGCGCTCTCCCTCCTCGTCGTAGAGAAGCGCCGGGCATTCGAACTGGGTCGTGCAATACCGGCAGCCGTCGCAGTCGTCGGTGATGGTTACCTTCCCGGGGCGCGGAAGGCGGTCCGCCCGGCTCCGGTCCATGACGCAGGGCTCCCGCGCGATGACCACCGCGGGCCCCTTTTCGTGGCTGTACGCGATGGCCTCCTTGAGGAGGCCGATGAATTCCGGAAGGCGGCTTGGAACCCCCACCTTGCAGAACCCGACGCCGCAGGCGCGGACGAGCGCCTCCATGTCCACGGCGCCCGTCGGCTCGCCCGCCGCTCCCTTCCCCGTCGCCGGCGTGGGCTGGAACCCGGTCATCGCCGTCGTGGAGTTGTCCAGGATCACGAGGACGAAGCGTGCCCCCTGGACCACGGCGTCGATGAGCGGCGGGATGCCCGCGTGGTAGAAAGTGGAGTCCCCGATGGTGGCCACGATGTCGACCGACTTCCCGGCGAGCCGGTAGGCCTGGTAAAAACCCGCGGCCTGGCTCACCGCGGCCCCCATGCACAGAACCGTGTCGACTCCTCCGAGATTCAGTCCCAGCGTGTAGCATCCGATGTCGCTCGGGTAGATCCCTTCCGGGGCCGCCTTCTTGATGGCGTAGAAGCTCGACCGGTGGGAACAGCCGGCGCAAAGGGTCGGGCGCCGCCCTCCGCGCTCCGGGACTTGCGCGTCCGAGGTCTCCCCGTCGATCCCGGCGAACTTCGCGAGGACTCCCTCCACGATCTCGGGCAGAAGCTCTCCCGCCTCCGGGACCGCGCCGGAGAGCTTCCCCCGCACTCGGCGGCGGTCGAGGAGCTGCATCTCGATGACGCCGGTCGTCTCCTCGAGTACGAGGACCTCCTCGTAGGCGTTCAGGAGGTGGAAGACGAAATCCGAATGCAGCGGGTAGGGCTGCACGACATGGTAAAGGGGGATGCGGTCCCACAGGCCGGACTCCGAGAGGATCTCCCGGGCGTGGGCCGCCGCGACGCCGGAAGCCACTACCGCCCTCGGGCCGGCGGCGTCCGGGTTCGCACGGAACGGCGCGGTCCGCGGCCAGCCGGCGATGGCGGCGAGCTTTACGTTGAGCCTCCGGTGCAGCTCGTAGCGGAACGCGGGAGTGGCGGCCCAGCGGGTGGGGGATTTCCGGAAGTCGGCCTCCCGGAGAAACGGGGGGATCTCCCGGGGGGAGACGTCCTGGCAGGCGTGGCAGACCCTCGTTGTGGGGCGCAGCATCACGGGGATCTCGAAGATCTCGGAGATCTCGTACCCCGCCGCGATCAACTCCCGCGCGTGCGCGGGCGTGGAAGGGTCGAGGACGGGGACCTTGGCCATCATGGCCAGCAGCCGGCTGTCCTGCTCGGTCTGCGAGGAGTAGGGCCCCGGGTCGTCCGCGCTGATGATGAGAAACCCCCCCTTGACCCCCGTGTAGGCCGCGCTCATCAAGGGGTCGGATGCGACGTTCAGGCCCACCTGCTTCATGCTGACCGCCGTGCGCAACCCCGTCATGCTCCCGGTGTAGGCGATTTCGAAGGCGACCTTCTCGTTGACCGCCCACTCCGCGTGCATCGCAATCCCGTGTTCCGTCCGGAGCCTCGCCAGGGCGGAGAGGATCTCCGACGCGGGCGTCCCCGGGTAGGAGGCCGCGACCCTGCACCCGTTTTCCAGCAGGCCGTGCGCCATCGCCTCGTTTCCGAGCATGAGGATTCGCTTGTCCAAGGGAAGCCCCGCGCCGCTACTTCACCAGGTCGGACAGGACCAGCACGGTCCAGTACGGCGAGATCATGAGGATGAGGATGGAGACGATGTACGACGGCATGTAGTAGAAGCTTCCCCGGAAGACGGTCGCCAGGGGGATGCCCGACATGCCGGAGACGACGTAGCAGCAGATGCCGATGGGCGGCATGATGGAGCCCATCGTCGTGACGATCGTGATGACCTGGCCGAACCAGATCGGGTCATATCCCAGCTGGACGACGAGGGGGTAGAAGATCGGCAGCGAGACGAGCAGGAACGCGAGGGCGTCCATGACGCAGCCGCCGACGATGTAGCAGAACAGGATCACCCACAGCACCATCCACTTGGGCAGCGCGAGCGTCTGGATCCATTCGGCGGTCTCGAAGGGGAGGCGGGTGAGCGTCAGGAACCGGGCGAAGATCACCGCCCCCGCCACGATCATGAAGACCATGCAGGAGATGCGCAGGGTATCCGTCATGGAGTCGATGAACTTCTTCCAGGTCAGCTTGCGGCGCGCGAGGCAGAGGACGAAGCCCAGGAAGCAGCTGACGGCGGCGGCTTCCGTGGCGGTCACGACCCCCGTGAACAGGGCGTACATGATGATCCCGAACAGCGCGAGGATGTCGATCGCCTCCGGGAGCGAACGAAACCTTTCCTTCCAGCCGAACCTCGGGCCTTTTGCCCCCCAGTCGGGGTGCATGCGGCAAATCCATACCACCGTCGCCAGGATGGCGGCGGTCAGGATGGCGCTGGGGATGATATTGCCGAAGAAAAGCTTGCCGATCGACTGGCCGGTGTACAGGCCGTAGACGACGAGCACGATGGAGGGGGGGATGAGGACGCCGAGCGTCGCGCCCGCCGCGACGGAGCCGGCGGAAAGCAAAGGGTGGTACTTGTATTCCTTCATGGCGGGAATGGCGACGGCGCTCATCGTGGCCGCCGTGGCCGTGTTGGAGCCGGAAATGGCCGAGAAGGCCGCGGACGCCAGGATCGTCGTCATCGCGAGTCCACCGCGATAGTGCCCGAACCACTTGTAGGTAGCGTCGTAGAGGCTGAAGTTGTAGCCGGCGTAATGGACGATCTCCCCGACGAGGATGAACAGCGGGATCACGGTCAGTCCGTAGTTGGAGAAGATGTTCCACATTTCGGTGCCTACCATCGAGAAGGCCGCGTCGACGGAGGTCACGAGGGCGATCCCGACGAATCCCACGAGGGCCATGGTGAAGGCGGCGGGGATCCGCAGAACGAACAGGAGGATGAACATGGCGGCGATGCCGTACACGCCGGCGACGGGGCCGCTCACCGCTTTTCTCCCTTGGTCCAGATCGTTTCGAGCAGGTCGAGAAAAATCGTCAGCGCGAGGGCGGCGAACCCCAGGGAAGCACAGAACACGAAAGGGAAGTAGGCGATCTTGAGCGTCTCCGAGAGCTCGCCCGTCTGCCACAGCCTCTTTCCGTACACGAAGATCTGCCAGGAGATGATGGAGAAGAGGACGAGCATGAGAGTGTAGCTCGCGCCGTCGAGCGCCCTCTTGACGGCGTCGGGAAACCTGTCCGAAAGGATGTCCACGACGATGTGATCCTTGCGTTTCTGGGTATAGCCGAGGGCGCCGGCGGTGACGATCGCTCCAAGAAAGGAGACGATCTCATACGTGCCGCTCACCGGGGCCTGGAAGATCCTCAGAGCGACGTTCATCGTGGCCAGAAGAGTGAGCGCCAGCAGCGCGACCCCGCCTGCGATCATCAGGAGCTTCCGCAGCAGCGCGGAAAGCCGTTCCAGATCCATCGGGACCGCGGGCTACTTGTACTGCTGCTCGTGCTTCTTCTTCAGCGCCAGCGCGTCCGCGACGATCTGGTTCGCGGGCAGGTTGAGCGCGGTCACCCGCCTGATGTAATCGTCCACCATCGGCTTGAGAAGGTTCCTGACGGCATCGCTGTCGTCGGCCGGCAAGGTGAACACCTGGTGGTCGTAGCTCTTCCTGGACCAGTCCAGGGCTTCCGTGACGTGACTGTCCACGTAGGTCCCCGTCCACAGCGCCTGTTCCCGGCGCATGTCGTCGAGCACCTTCTTCACGTCCGGCGGGAGGGAGTTCCACTTCTCCTTGTTCATGACGACCGCGAAGGTGACGACGGGCAGGTTGGCGATAGTGGCGTAAGGCGTGTAGGCGGCGAACTTGAAGTCCTGAAGGATTTCCAGCGACGACACCATCCCCTTGACGACGCCCTTCTGGATCGCCTCGGGGGTCTCGGACTGGGGCATGGCCACCGGGATGCCGCCGAGCCGCTTCACGACTTCGGCGCTCGTCCCCGCCACCCGCAGTTCCAATCCCTTCAGGTCCTTCAGGGATTTCAGCGGCGTTTTCGTCATGAAATGGGTCGGCGGGCAGGTGAAGAGGGTGAGGATCTTCACCTTCTCGAACTCCTTCGGCTGGTACTTCTCGACGAGGTCGTACAGCGTAAGGCTTGCGACCTTGGCGCTGGTGAAGCCCAGGGGGAGGTCCACGGCCTCGGACACCGGGAAACGCCCCGGCTGGTAGCTCATGGCGAAGTTACCGATGTCCGCCAGGCCCGAGATGACCCCGTCCAGGATGTTCTTCGCCGGCAGGAGCGTTCCGCCGGGGAAGGTCTGCACCTTGACCTTGCCGCCGGTCCGCTTCTCCACTTCTTTCGCCCAGTGCTCCATCTGGACGCACGGGAACGTCGGCGCCGGGGGAAAGTTGGCGTACGTGAGCTTGATCGTCGCCTCCGCTGCGACACTCCTGGAACCCGCGAGCATCGTCCCGAGAAGAACCGTCAGAAAGATCGGAAGTACGCGATTCAACCGCATTCGAATTCCTCCTTTTCTTCACTTCGAACATCGAATAGAGTGCGGAAATTATGGACATTTCGCCCGCGATTTGCAAGGTGAATGGTTCCACCGGAGAGTGACGGGAAAGGCTTCGCGATCCGCCGGTTTCAGAAAGGCTTGCCGTCGAGGCCGATCCGGGCGGCGCGGACCACGCGGTTGCGTCCGCCTGCCTTCGCGGCGTAAAGGGCCTGGTCGGCCGCCTTGAGCAGGTCGGTGGTGGACTGCCCGTCGTCGGGGAACGATGAGACTCCCGCGCTGATGGTCACCTTCAGCGGGGCGCTGTGTCCCGGGACGGGGAATTCGGCGGCGGCGACCTCCTCCCGGAGCCGATCGACGTAGAGAAACGCCTGGTCCTGGTTGGAGGCGGTCATCACAACGACGAATTCCTCTCCCCCGTAACGGACGACGAAGTCGGAAGCACGGGTGGCCTTCCGGATCATCTCCGCCAGTTTCTTCAGGATGACGTCCCCTGCCGGGTGCCCGTAGGTGTCGTTGACCTTCTTGAAATGATCGATGTCGAGGAGAAGGACCGAAAGGGGGGCCATGTAGTTCCTTGCGCGCCTCACCACCGCCTCGAACCGGTGCGAGAGGTACTTACGGTTGTAGAGTCCCGTCAACGGGTCCGTGGATGCTTCGAGGTCCGCCGTCTCGACGGCGATGGAGTTCTGGAACGCGCTGGCCATCAAGTCAGCCAGCATCGAGGCGTACGGCCGTTTCCCTCCGAGGGGGACGGCGGACCCGGAGAGCACCAGCGCGCCGTATGTCCTTCCTCCCCAGACCACGGGGGCGACGAGATCGGGCAGGAGGCCGGCCTCCTCCAGGGTTCCGGGAGGGAGGGGCCAGCTCTTCATCCCCGCGAGATAATCCTCCTTTGCCACGACGATCAGTTGCCGCGCGGCTGTTCCCAAGATTCCCTCCGTGGAGGAAAACCTTCGGCTGTCCTTCCAGCCGTTCGGGAATCCAACCCCGCAGACCAGGTAGAAGCCGCCATCCTCTTTCCGGAGGGCGAAAAATCCCGCTGTCGACGTGCGGAAGATCTCCTTGGTGATGCGCACGGCGATCCCCGGGATGGCGCCCGGCGCCAGTCTCTCCCCCAGCCTCTTGACGATGATGGGGATCTGGGACGCGATCGTCAGGTCGTCGGCCCGTTCCTTCGTCGTCTTCTCCAGCTCGGCCGACAATTCCTGGATCTGCCGCCGCAGGCGGAAATCCTTATCCGTATCCGTCTCCGTCGGCGATTCGGGGATTCGAGCGACAAAGAACCCGGCAACGAATCCTGCGATTCCCCCCAGGAGGAGCGCCGCCACAAGGAAGAACATCGTGGTCATGGCAATCAATATAGCAATTTCAGAAGAAAAACATTAATGGAAACAAATACCCTGCGGAGGCGGGAATGCTTAAAGAAGCGTGAAGATTCTCCGATAAGAGAGAAAGAAGTTTCCCGCCTCGATGGGCAGCGGTTGTTGAAAAAAAACCGGAGTGCTGTGGGAATCAGCGGGATGGACTGGGAAAAGATCATTTTTTCGATGCCCGATGCGGTCGCTGTCCTGGACGCTGGGTACCGGTTCGTCTGGGTCAACACCGCCATGGAGACTTTTATTGGCATCCCCCGCGAAAAGATCATCGGGGAAACCTGCTACTCGCTTGTCCACAAGACCGAAAAACCTGTCCAGGGCTGCCTCCTCCAGCGCGCGATGGACAGCCGGCGCAGGGAGTCGGCCGATATCGAGTTTCCCGAGAAAAACCTGTGGCTCAAGGAGACCGTCGATCCGATGGTCGATGAAAACGGCCGGTTCGCCGGAGCGATCCATTACCTTTCGGACATCACTTCGGTGAAAGAAGCGGAGAGGATTGCGATCCGCCATTCCCGGAACCAGGAGGATCTCGCCGGGCGTCTGGCCTCCCTGATGGACAACATTCCCGGCGCCGTCTACCGGGGACTCCGGGACTGGTCTCTGACCTTCATCGGCGCCGATGTCGAGCGGATTACGGGGTACACGCCAGAGGAGTTCCTGAGCGGCACCACGACGTGGCGGGAGATCATCCACCCGGATGACATCGATTTCGTGAAGCAAGCTTTCCGACAGGCTGTCCAAGAGAAACGGAAGATCCTTCGGGTGGAATACCGGACGCGGCACAAGGACGGCAGCATCCGGTGGCTAGGGGACAGGCGCCGGCTGATCTACGACGCGGAAGGGAACTTCGACTATGTCGACGGTCTGCTGCTGGACATCACCGACCGGAGGCAGTCCGAGGAGGCGTTGCTGGCTACGTACGAGAAGCTTCAGGCGGTGATCGAAGCCTCGCCGCTGCCCATAATGGCCCTGACCCCCGATGGAATCGTCACGCTGTGGAACCTGTCGGCGGAACGCGTGTTCGGCTGGACGCCGGATGAGGTGATAGGGAAATTCAATCCCATGGTGCCCGAGGAAAAACGGGATGAATTCCGCGCGCTGCGGGAGCGCGTGTTGAAAGATGGCGGTTTCTCGGGCGTGGAGATCACCCGCAGGAAGAAGGACGGATCTCCCATCGGGATTTCCCTCTCGACGGCTCCCCTGCGGGACACCCGGGGAAACCTCACGGGGATCATGGCCGTCATGGAGGACATCACCGAACGGAAGCAGGCCGAAGAGACGATCGTGCTGGAGCGGGACTTCTCGAATGCGGCCCTGAACAGCCTGCCGGGGATTTTCTACCTGTTCGACCAGACGGGGAAGCTCCTGCGCTGGAACGGAAATTTCGAGCGGATCACCGAATACTCCACCGAGGAAATCGGACGGATGCATCCGTTGGACTTTTTTGAGGATCCGGACAAGAGATTGGTCCGGGAGCGGATCCGGGAGGTTTTCGAGTCGGGCGCCTCGTCCGTGGAGGCGGAGCTTGTTTCGAAAAGCGGGGAGAAGATTACCCATTACTTCACCGGCCAGATCTTCCACGGGAAGGGAGGGCCGTGCCTCATCGGCACCGGCATCGACATTTCCGAGCGGAGGAAGCTCGAGGAGCAGTTGCAGCAGTCGCAGAAGATCGAGGCGATCGGAAGGCTGGCGGGCGGAATCGCGCACGACTTCAACAACCTCCTCACGGCGATCCGGGGGTACTCCGACCTCCTGCTCCACCGGATCGACAGCTCCTCTCCGTTGCGGAAGGATGTGGAAGAGATCCAGAAGGCGGGGGAGCGCGCCACGTCGCTCACCCGGCAGCTGCTGGCCTTCAGCCGGAAGCAGGTGCTGCAGCCGAAGGTGCTGGATCTCAATACCGTGGTGGCCGCCATGGAAGGGATGATCCGGCGGCTGATCGGCGAGGACATCGACCTGGTGACCGTCCTCAAGCCCGGCCTGTGGAACGTGCAGGCGGACCCCGGACAGGTCGAGCAGGTCATCATGAACCTCATCGTCAACGCCCGGGACGCCATACCGCAGGGCGGGAAGGTGACGATCGAGAGCTCGAACGTGGAGCTGGACGACCGGTACGTCCGCCGGCACACGGTCGTCAAGCCGGGGGAGTATGTCCTGCTTTCCATCAGCGACACGGGCATGGGGATGGACGAGGAGACGAAGGTCCGGCTCTTTGAGCCCTTCTACACAACCAAGGAAAAAGGAAAGGGGACAGGGCTCGGGCTATCCACGGTCTACGGCATCGTCAAGCAGAGCGGCGGCTACATCTGGGTCTACAGCGAGGCCGGGAAGGGCGCCACGTTCAAGGTGTACTTCCCGCGTTTCGGGGGCGTCGTTGAGACAAAGAAGGAGGGGGCATCGGTTTCCGCGCCGCGTGGCCGGGAAACCGTACTGGTGGTGGAGGACGAGGAGGTGGTCCGGGCGCTGGTCCGGAGTATCCTGGAGGGAAACGGCTACACGGTCCTTACGGCTTCCGACGGCGTCGAGGCACAGAAGGTCGGAAGAAGCCATAAGACCCCTATCCACCTGATCATCACGGACGTTGTCATGCCGAAGATGGGCGGCCGGGAGGCTGCGGAATCGCTGGCGCCGCACCTTCCCGGAGTGAAGGTACTCTACATGTCCGGCTACACGGACGAGTCGATCGTGCACCACGGCGTGCTCGAATCCGGCATCTCCTTTCTCGAAAAACCCTTCACTCCCGATGCCCTGCTGCGCAAGGTGCGCCAGACGCTTGACGCCTGATGGGAAGGCCGGCGCCTGCGAAGAAGGGGTACAATGACGGGGGTATGCGGAAGAGCGGCCCGGCGGGGGGAGGAGCATGGACAGCGGGGAACAGTCGGAACGTGCGCGCCGGCTTTTAGGCAGGCTCGAGCGGTGCGACATCTGCCCCAGGATCTGCCGGGTCAACCGTGTCCGGGGGGAAAAAGGCGAATGCGGAACCGGGCAGGCGGCGAGGGTGGCCTCGTTCGGTCCGCACTTCGGGGAGGAACCGCCCCTGACGGGATGGAACGGCTCCGGGACCGTTTTCTTCTCCCGGTGCAACCTCCACTGTGCATTCTGCCAGAACTACGACATCAGCCATTTCGAGGAAGGGCGGGAGGTTGCAGCCGCCGCCCTCGCGGACATTTTCCTGTACCTGCAGCGCACGGGGTGCCATAACCTCAATCTCGTTACGCCCACGCACGTGACCCCTCAGATTCTCGAAGCTCTCTCGCATGCCCGGGAGCGCGGGCTCTCCCTCCCGGTCGTCTACAATTGCGGCGGATATGAACGCCTGGAAACGCTGCGCGAGCTCGAAGGGGTAATCGACATCTACATGCCCGACGTGAAGTTTCTGGAGCCGGGGCCTGCCGCGAGGTACTGCGGCGCTCCCGATTACCCCATGGTGGTCCGGGCCGCGGTCAAGGAGATGGCGCGGCAGGTGGGGCCCCTGGTCCTCGACGGGAGAGGGATCGCCCTCCGGGGGCTTCTCGTCCGCCATCTCGTGATGCCCGGAGACGCCTCGACGACACGGAAAGTGATCGACTTCCTGGCGGGGGAGATCGGGACGGACACCTACCTGAACCTGATGGACCAGTACCGGCCGTGCGGCAGGGCGTACGAGTTCCCCGAGATCGCGCGGCGGACCTCTCCGGAGGAGTGGGGCGATGCCCGCGACTATGCTCTCTCCAAGGGGATGTCCCGCCTCGACGGGGAGCACGCTCCATGACTTTGCGGGGGCCGTCCTTGACACCCCGGCTTCGGCGTTGGTACATTGAGGGTTAGCACTCGAAGTGTTGGAGTGCTAAAAACCGCAGGCGGGCAGACTACCGTGATCGGGGCGCTGGACGACCGCGGGGCGCAGGTGCTGCGCCACGTGGTGGAAGATTACATCGAGACGGCGGAGCCGGTCGGCTCGCGCACCATCTCGAAGAAAATGGGGCAGCAGCTCTCCCCTGCGACGATCCGCAACATCATGGCGGACCTCGAGGAGATGGGCTACCTGGTCCAGCCTCATACCTCCGCCGGCCGAGTGCCCACCGGGACGGGTTTCCGGTATTACGTCGACTATCTCCTGGCGAGGCGGAAGCTTGCGCGCCCCGAGCGCGACCAGCTGCAGCGGATGGCAGCGGGGGAGGCGGGGGCGACCTCCGCCGAAGAGCTGGTTCGCCAGTTCAGCCGCCTGGTCTCGAGCCTTTCCCGGCAGGCATGCGTAGTGGTCGTATCGCGGCACTCGAGTCAGCCGTTGCTCTCCCTGAACCTCTTGCGGGCGGGGGTCGACAAGATCCTGCTGGTGACCGTCACGCAGGCGGGGTGGGTCGAGCACCGCCTGATCGACGGCGAGACCGACCTGTCGGACGACGACATCGGAAAGATCAACGGCTACCTGAGCGAACTGGCCGCCGGCCTCTCCCTCCCGCAGCTGCGGGTGAAGATCCTGCAGGAGATGAAGAAGGAAAAAGCGCGGTACGACCGGCTGATGCAGCGGGCGCTGCTGCTCAGCGCAAAGGCGCTCGACGAGGGGAGCCCCACGGAAGTGTACGTCGAAGGCAGGGCCAACATCCTGGAACAGCCGGAGTTCGTGGAGGACGTACAGAAGCTCAAGCGGATCCTCCGGGCGTTCGAGGAAAAGAGCGTCATCGTCCGGCTTCTCGACCGGGCGCTCGAAGGCGAGGCCATCCAGGTTTCGATCGGCACGGAAAATCCGGTGGAAGGTCTTCCCGACATCTCGGTGGTGGCGTCGGGGTACCGTCTGGGGGACTCGTCGATGGGCAGCATAGGGCTGATCGGCCCCGTCCGGATGGATTACTCCCGGATCATTCCCCTCGTGGAATACTCCGCCAGGCTCTTGAGCTCCGTCTTCGAACACCGATAAAACCGGAAACGTCTTTCGGGCATGGACCGCTCGTAAGATCGGCAGGAGAGGGAATCGTCATGAAGGATAAGGAAAAGAAAAAGAACCTTCCGCGGGAGACGCCGTCCTGCGAGCCGGAGCATGCGGGAGAGGAAAACGCGGAGGAAGAACGGGCCTCCTCCCCGGTGGAGGTCGCCGGGGAGCTGGAGGAATTGAGGAACCGCCTGGCATATCTCGCCGCGGAGTTCGACAACTATCGGAAGCGGGTCGCCCGGGAGAAGGAGACCCTGGTTTCCTTCGGAAACGAGCGGCTGCTCCGCGCCATCCTGCCGTTTCTCGACAACCTGGAGCGGGCGATGTCACTGGCCGGGTCGTCGGGATCGTCCGAAGGGCTCCTCGCCGGCGTGCACCTGACGCACGACCAGTTCCTCTCCGAGCTGCGGAAGTTCGGGCTGGAGCAGATATCGGCGGAGGGGGAGAGGTTCGACCCGAACCTTCACGAGGCGATCGCGCAGGTCCCGTGGGTAGGAAAGCCCGAGGGGACGGTGCTGTCCGAGGCCGGCAAGGGGTACCTGCTGAACGGCAGGCTGCTCCGGCCCGCCCAGGTGACGGTCGCTGCGGCGCCACCGGCCCGGTCCCCGAATCGGGAAGACGGACCGGACCCGGACCCCGCCGGCCAGGGGAACTGAGGTGGCCAAGCGCGACTATTACGAGGTGCTGGGGGTTTCACGGAACGTCGGCCCCGACGAGATCAAAAAGTCTTTTCGCCAGCTGGCCCTCCAATATCACCCCGACCGGAACCCCGGAGACAAGAGCGCCGAGGAGAAGTTCAAGGAACTCAACGAGGCCTACTCCGTCCTTTCGGACCCCCAGAAACGAGAGCAGTACGATACGTACGGACACGCCGGTCCTTCCGGCCAGGGGTTCGGGGGGTTCACCGATTTCAACTTCGGCGGCGTGGAAGACATCCTCAACGAGTTCTTCGGGTTCGGGACGATCTTCGGGGGCGGCAGGCAGAAGTCGCGTCGCGGGGCCGATCTCCGCTATAACCTGGAAATCGCGTTCGAGGAGGCGGCGTTCGGGACCGAGAAGGAGATCGTCGTCCCCCGGACCGCGGCCTGCGCCGAGTGCGCGGGGAGGGGGGCGAAGAAGGGGACCCGCCCCGAGCGGTGCGCGGCGTGCAACGGGCGGGGGCAGGTTTCCGTCCAGCAAGGGTTCTTCTCGATGACCCGGACGTGCGGCCGTTGCCGGGGGGCCGGGGAGATCATCCGGGAGCATTGCCCCGAGTGCGCGGGAAGCGGGACGGTCAAGGAAAAGCGGTCCCTGAAAGTGAAGATTCCCGCTGGCGTCGACAACGGAACGCGGCTGAAACTGCGCGGGGAGGGGGAGACCGGGCCGGGCGGCGGTCCCCCGGGCGATCTTTACGTCGTGGTGTCCGTCCGCGAGCATCCTTTTTTCGTGCGCGACGGGGAGCACCTGCTGTGCGAAGTGCCGATCGTCTTTCCCCAGGCCGCGCTGGGGGATGAAATCGAGGTTCCGACCCTTTCCGGCAAGAAGAAGCTCACCCTTCCCCCGGGAACGCAGTCCGGCCAGGAGTTCGTGATGAAGGGCGAAGGGGTAGCCGTTCTCAACGGACATCGGCGGGGGAACCTCGTGATCCGGGTCGTCATCGACGTCCCGAAAAAACTGACCAAGCGGCAGAAGGAATTGCTGGTCGAATTCCGGGAACTTTCGGGCGACTTCCCCGGCCCCATCTCCCGGAGCTTCTTCGAAAAGGTCAAGGAGATCTTCGGTTGATGCGCAAGACGGGGGGGGCTTTCGCCCTCATCCTGCTGGCCGTTGTGTGCGTCGCATCGTGGGGGGAGGAACTCCCCCTTCCGCCCGCCGCGGAGACCGTGCCGGTTGCCCGTCCGGCGGCCCCTTCCCCTTCCCGCGCCCTTCCGATCGCCCCGTTCTGGCGCGCGGAGACGGAGTTCCAGGCCGGCAGGACGGATGAGGCGCTCTCCCATTTTCTCGATCTGGCCTACAATTACCCCGACGACGAGCGGAAAGGGTTCGTATGGATGCGAGTGGGGGAGATGCTGCTCGCCAAGGGGGAGATCGAACCGGCCCTCTCCGCCGCGGACAAGGCGATCCTCCTTTCCCGCGCCCGGTTCCTGGCGCTCTCCGCCATGGACCTCAAGTTCCGGGTGTACCAGCGCATGCAGTGGAAGTCCGAGGCGCGGCAGGTGGCGGCCTACCTGCTGGACCAGCAGTACATCCACGCCGATCCTCCGAAGCTGCTCGCCGTCATGGCCCGCGCGGACTTGGAAAGAGGAAGGGTAGGCCAGGCGATGGGCCTGTTCCGCCGCGCCGCGGAGACGGCTCGCACCCCGGAGGAGACCGCGCGAATCCGCGCGGAGAGGGATGCCCTGATCGCGGGCTTGACCGATATGGCCGCACTGCGGGAGGCGGCGGAAGGCGAGGAGGAAGCGGGGGTAAAGGCCCACCTGTTTCTGACGATGGGGAAGCTGGCCTCCCGGAAGGGATTCACCGGCATGGCGGCATTTGCTCTCGAGAAAGCGGCGGGCGCGGGAGGCACCGGTTCGCAGGAAGCGGCGGAACAGCTCTTCCGGCTGGAGAAGATCATCGCTTCCCGCCCGAAGATCGTCGGACTCGTCCCCTTGAGCGGAAAGCTGGCCGACATCGGGTTCGCCGTCCTCTCCGGCGCGGAAATCGCCTTGCAGCAGTCCCGGCAAAAGGGAACCGATCCCCTCCTGCCGGTCCTGCGCTGGATGGACACCGGCGGCCAGCCGGACCGGGCCCGAAAGGAGTTCCTCGGGGCGGCATCGGACCGGAGCGTCATCGGGTTCCTGGGGCCGCTGACCGGGGAGGAGGGGCGGTCCGTCGGCGTCGCCTTCGGGCCGAAATCGCCCCCGGTCCTCTATCTCGGCCAGAAGGGGATCCAGGAGAAGCCCTTCCTGTACGGATTCGGCCTCTCCCCAACCACGGAGGCGCGGGCGGTCCTGGCCTATCTGCAAAGAAGCGGGCAGTCCAATCTCCTGCTCCTCTACCCGGATAACGGTTACGGAAAAGGGTTCGCGGAGGCGGTCGCTGCCGCAGCGCAGGAGAGCGGGATCCGGGTCGGCAAGACGGTTTCCTACCCCCCCGAAGCAAAGGACTTCACCGAGGTGATCCGGAAGGCCGTGGGGCAGACCGCCTTTGCCCGAGAGGCGAAGACGAAGGAGAAGGGAAAGGGGATGAAACTTCGGCAGGAGGCCATCCTCATCGCCGACCGGTGGGACCGGGTCTTCCTCCTTGCCTCGCAGCTTCGCTATTACAACGTTTATGTTCCCCTTGCGGGATTCTCCGGATGGAACGACGAGGAGCTGATCCGGAAGGCCGGCGACGCGGTGGCGGGCGCCGTGTTCTCCGTGGACTACGCCGACGCGATTCCCGGCACCCAGGGCGAAAAGTTCCGCACGGAATACCGGGAGGCGTTGAGATCCGCCCCTTCGCGCTTCGAGGCGATGGGGTACGACGGTGCGATGCTTCTCGCCGAGGCGTACGACCTCAACGCCGGGAAGGAGGGTCGCTCCGCCGGAGAAGCCTCCCGCGAGCAGATCCCCCGGCTGAAAACGTTCCGCGGCGTGACGGGGGCCTTCCAGTTCGGCCCGTCGGGGGAGATGCGCCGGAAGGTGTTCCTCCTGCGGGTGGAGCTCGGGAATTTCGTCCCGGTGCCGGAACTCTAAGTGCCTTCCGAACTCGCGCAGCGCGTGCGTGCGGTGTTCTCCCCCGGTGGGCAGCTGTCCGCCGCTCTCCGGGGGTTCGAGCCCCGTCCCGGGCAGCATCGCTTTGCTTCCGAATGGTCGGACGCCCTTTCGCGAGGGGAGATCCTCGTAGCGGAGGCGGCCACCGGAATCGGGAAAACGCTCGCCTATCTGATCCCGGTGGTGCTCTCCGGTCGCAGGGCGATCCTCTCCACGGGGACCCGGACGCTTCAGCAACAGCTGGTGGAAAACGACGTCCCCATCGTCCGGCAGGCCCTCTCCGCACCCTTTTCCTGCGTCGTCGCGAAGGGGCGGGCCAACTACCTGTGCCGCCGCCGGTGGAAGCGGTTTGCCGCCGCGCCGCTGTTCGAGTTTGCCCGGGAAGCGGCCCATTTCAATCGCATGCAGGCCTTTGCCGAGACGACCCGCACGGGGGACCTCTCCGAATGCCCGGGGATCCCGGAGGATTTCCGGGCATGGGGCGAAGTCAACGCCCGTTCCGAGGTTTGCGACACGGCCGCCTGCGCGGAAGTGGAGCGGTGCTTCCTGATGGAGGTCCGCCGACGGGCGGCGATCGCGGACCTGGTGGTCGTCAACCATCACCTCTTCTTCGCCGACCTGGCCCTCCGCGCGAGATCGGGTGGCGGCCCCGACATCCTTCCCTCCCCCGACGTTGTGGTCCTGGACGAAGCCCACGGCATCGAGGAGGTTGCCTCCTCTTTTTTCGGCCTCAGCGTTTCCCTGTGGCGCGCACAGGAACTCTGCCGCGACGTTGCCCGCTCCTGCGGCAAAGCGGGGGAAGGGTGGAGGCCAGCGCTCCCGGCGGCGGAAGCCCTCCGCCGCGCGGCGGAAAGCCTGTTCGTTACCGCGGGGGAAGGGCAGGGGAGGTTCCTTCTCCAGCGGCTTGCGGAGGACCCCTCTTTCTACCGGCGGGCCGAAGAGCTGCGGCGCGCGGGGGAAGAGCTCTGCCTGACCCTTTCCACCTGCCAGGGATTCCGGGGCGCCGCGGGGAGAGAGGCCGCCGGAAGCGGGGGACCGCCGGAAGGCGACGGGGAAATGCTTCTGCGGAGAGCCCGGTCGTTCGTCGAGGATTTTGCCGGAGTGCTGTCTCCCGAACCGGGGAGTACGGTGGCATGGGGGGAGCGGCGCGGCCCTTCCGTCACCTTCTGCCGCACGCCCGTCGAGGTCTCCGCGATCCTCTCCGACGTGTTGTGGAACGAGTCGTGCCCGGTCCTCCTGACCTCCGCCACCCTTTCCGTTTCGGGGAACCTGTCCTATTTCCGGGAACGCGTCGGCCTGGGCGGTGTTGATGTTAGGGAACTCATTGTGGATAATGAGTTTGACTTCGCGCGGAAGGCGCTCGTATATGTCCCGGCCGACCTCCCGGATCCTGGCGACGAGGGGTTTCCGTCCGCCGCCGCCCGGGAGACCGCCGCCATTCTCTCGCTCTCCGGCGGCGGGGCCCTCGTCCTTTGCACCAGTTACCGTACGCTGGGCGCGCTGGAGGAATTGCTTCGGGATGCGCTTCCGTTCACGCTCTACGTGCAGGGCGAAGGCCCCCGCATGCACTTGCTGCGGGCGTTCCGGGAAGAGGAGGACGCGGTATTGATCGGAACGGGGACGTTCTGGGAAGGGATCGACGTGCCCGGGGAATCGCTGCGTTGCGTGATCATCGACAAGCTTCCGTTTGCCCCCCCGACCGATCCCGTGGTGGCGGCCCGCGTACGGGCTGTCCGCGAGCGGGGCGGGGACCCGTTCGCCGAGTACCAGCTTCCCGAGGCCGTGCTCGCGCTGCGCCAGGGAGTGGGGCGTCTGCTGCGGCGCGGGGACGATTTCGGGGTGGTGGCTCTCCTCGACCACAGGGTCCTGTCGAGGCCTTACGGGGCGGTATTCCGGGAGAACCTTCCGGAAATGCCGTGGACCCGGGACCCGGGGGCGGTAAAGGATTTCTTTCGGCGGTTCCGGCGAACGGAATGGCGGAAAAGGGAGAAAAAAGGATGATACGAAAAGCGGTGTTTCCGGCGGCGGGATTCGGGACTCGCTTCCTCCCCGCGACGAAGGCATCCCCGAAAGAGATGCTCCCCCTCGTGGACAAGCCGCTCATCCAGCACGGTGTCGAGGAGGCGAAAGCCGCGGGGATCCGGGACATGATCATCGTCACCGGGCGCGGGAAGAACTCCATCGAGGACCACTTCGACGTTTCCTTCGAGCTGGAGGCCATCCTCGCCAGGAAGGGGGACGGCAAAATGCATGCTCTCGTCCGTGCGATCTCCGACATGGGCGATTTTTTCTACGTCCGGCAGCACCTGCCGCTGGGCCTGGGGCACGCCGTGCTGCGCGCCAAGGACCTGGTCGGCGAGGAGCCGTTCGCCGTCATCCTCTCGGACGACGTGATCGACTCGAAAGTGCCGGTTCTCCGCCAGATGATCGACGTCTACGAGAAGTACAGCGCCGGGGCGGTTCTGGCCATCCAGCAGGTGCCGAGGGAGCACGTGTCGCGTTACGGTATCATAGAAGGCAGGAAGATCGCGGAGGGGGTGTACGAGGTCCTGGACATGGTCGAAAAGCCCAGGCCCGAGAAGGCGCCCTCGGATCTGGCCATCATCGGCCGCTACCTTCTCCCCCCGTCGATTTTCCCCGCTCTCCAGGCGACGAAGCCGGGGGCGGGCGGGGAACTCCAGCTGACCGACGCCATCCGCGCACTGCTCTCCCAGGAGCGGGTCATCGGGTACGCCTTCGAGGGGATCCGTTACGACGCGGGGACCAAGCTGGGGTTCCTGATGGCCAACATCGCGTTTGCGCTGAAGGACCCGGAGATCGGCCCGGGCCTGCACGCCTTCCTGAGGAAGGAGAGGATCCGTTGAGCCGGAACATGAAGAGGAAGCCCGTTGACGAGGAAAAGGGCCCGCAGGGAGTCTGCATGATGGGGCGGGTGATGCTGGTGGACATCTCCGACGAGGCGGCGTACAGACCGCTCTCGGACGTTCACGAAACGCCGGAGGAGGTGGTCATCCGGATGGAGCTCCCGGGAGTGTCAAGGGAGGGGATCGACGTCCGGGTGAGAGGCCAGCGGATCGTGGTTGTCGGAGAGAAGCAGCCCGACACGGCCGCCGGGGATGTCTCCTACCTGTGCGTGGAGCGCATCTTCGGCAGGTTCCACCGGGCCTTCGACGTGAGCGGTTCCGTGAACCTTGCGCGGATGACGGCTGTCTTAAAGGGAGGAGTGTTGATCCTGTTTCTCCCGAAAGTCTCGGAACGGCGCGGACAGGAGCGACGGATTCCGGTCGTTACCGAAGGGTAACGTCTAAGGAAGAACAGGGGGAAGAAGCGATATGGCGGACGAAACGATCAGACCTGGCGATCCGGAACGCGAGGCCCCGGCCCAGCAGGAAGGAGAACGGGCTTCGATGCCCGAACGACGGGAAGAGGCCGAGCCGAAAGAAACGGCCCCCGAGATCCCGACGATCCTCCCCCTGCTCCCCGTGAGGGACATCGTCATTTTTCCGTACATGACGCTGCCGCTCTTCGTGGGGCGCGAAGGTTCGATCGCGTCGGTGGAGGAGGCGCTGGCGCGCGACCGGCACATTTTCCTGGCGACCCAGAAGGACCCCTCGGTGGAGGAGCCGAAAGTGGAGGACCTCTACCGGACCGGGACCGTAGCGATGATCATGCGGATGCTCAAGCTTCCCGACGGTCGCTTGAAGATCCTCATCCAGGGTGTCGTCAAGGGGAGGATCGTCGAGTTCATGGAGTCCCGGCCCGCGGTGCGGGTGCGCATCGAACGGCTCGTCGAGTCTCCCGTCAAGGAAGGGGCGCTCGAGGTGGAGGCGCTGATGCGCGCTTCCCGGGAGAAGATCGAGAAGATCCTCTCGCTGAAGAACATGCCGGTCGAGATCCTCATGGTCACCGAGAACATCAGCAACCCAGGCGTGCTGGCCGACCTGGTGGCCTCCAACCTGCGGCTCAAGATCGAGGAGGCCCAGGGAGTGCTGGAGGAGGAGGACCCCGTCGCCCGGCTGACGCTGGTGAACAACCTGCTCTCCCGGGAGCTCCAGCTGGCCGACATGCAGGCAAAGATCCAGAACCAGGCCAAAGAGGAGATGTCGAAGAGCCAGCGGGAGTATTTCCTCCGCGAGCAGCTCAAGGCGATCAAGTCGGAGCTGGGCGACATCGACGGGAAATCCGAGGAGATCGACGAGCTGCGGGAGAAGATCAAGGCGGCCGGGATGTCGGAGGAGGTCGGCAAGGAAGCGGAGAAGCAGCTCCGGCGCCTGGAGGGGATGCACCCGGACTCGGCCGAGTCCTCCGTCGTCCGGACCTATCTCGACTGGCTGGTGGAGCTCCCCTGGAAGAAGGAAACCCGGGACAACATCAACATCGCCAAGGCCAAGAAGATCCTCGACGAGGACCACCACGACCTCGAGAAGGTCAAGGAGCGGATCCTCGAGTACCTCGCCGTCCGCAAGCTCAAGGACAAGATGAAGGGGCCGATCCTGTGCTTCGTTGGACCACCCGGCGTGGGGAAGACCTCCCTGGGGAAATCGATCGCGCGGTCCATGGGCCGCAAATTCATCCGCATGTCGCTGGGAGGGATCCGGGACGAAGCCGAGATCCGCGGCCACCGGCGAACGTACGTCGGGGCGCTCCCCGGCCGGATCCTCCAGGGCATGAAGAATGCGGGGACGAGGAACCCCGTCTTCATGCTGGACGAGATCGACAAGCTCGGTGCCGATTTCCGGGGAGACCCTTCCGCGGCGCTGCTGGAGGTGCTCGACCCGGAGCAGAACTTCGCCTTCAGCGACAACTACCTCAACGTTCCGTTCGACCTGTCGAAGGTGCTTTTCATCGGCACGGGCAACATCATCGACCCCGTTCCGCCGGCCCTGAAGGACCGGATGGAGATCCTTTATCTCTCCGGGTACACCGACGTCGATAAGCTGGCCATCGCCAAGCGATTCCTCCTGCCGCGGCAGAAGGAGGAGAACGGCGTCCGGGACGGCCAGCTCCGGATGACCGACAAGGCCATCCTGGCGATCATCCACCAGTACACCCGGGAGGCGGGCCTGCGGAACCTCGAGCGCGAGATTTCGCAGATCTGCCGCAAGACGGCGCGGAAGATCGCCGAGGGGGAGAAGGGTCCGTTCTCCATCACCCCGAGGAACCTCTCGAAGTACCTCGGGGTACCGAAGTTCCTCCCCGAAACCGAAGGGGAGAAGGACGAAGTCGGCGTGGCGACCGGCCTGGCGTGGACGCCCACCGGGGGGGACATCCTGTTCGTCGAGGTGTCGCTGGTCAAGGGGAAGGGGAACGTCACCATCACCGGGTCCCTGGGCGACGTCATGAAGGAGAGCGCCCATGCCGCGCTCACCTACACGCGGTCGCGCGCGGCCCGCCTGGGCCTGGCAAGGGATTTTCACTCCAGCCACGACATCCACATCCACGTCCCGGCGGGCGCGATCCCCAAGGACGGGCCATCCGCCGGGATCACGATCGCCACGGCGCTCATCTCGTCGCTGACGGGGATCCCCGTCCGGCGCGACATCGCGATGACCGGGGAGATCACCTTGCGGGGACGCGTCCTGCCGATCGGAGGGCTGAAGGAGAAGGCGCTGGCCGCCCTGCGGGCCGGGATCACCGAGGTCATCGTCCCCGAGCAGAACCGGAAGGACCTGGAGGAAATCCCGCGCCACGAGGCCCGGCAGTTCACGTTCACGTTCGTCAAGAGCATGGACGAGGTCGTCGCCAGAGCGCTCGGGAGGAATCCCCTCCGTCCGCCTGCGCAGGGAGACGGCGCCGCGGGCGCGGGGGGGCGCCGCACGGCGAAGAGGTCGCGGAAGAAGCGGTGAAACGCAAAGATCCCTCTCCCGGATGCCTGCGGGACCTGGGAGAGTTCGGGTTCATCGAGCACGTGAAGCGGCGGTTCGGCGGTCCCGTCCGCACCGGGGAGATCGGCATCGGGGACGATGCCGCGGTCCTGCGCGCGTCGCCCGGGAACGTGGTGCTCTCCACCGACCTGCTGGTGGAGGGGACCCACTTCGATTTCCGGTATTTTCTTCCCGAGGAGCTGGGGTGGCGCGCGCTCATGGCCAACCTTTCCGATCTCTCCGCGATGGGCGCTTCCCCCGTCTGCTACCTCGTCGCTCTGGCCGCCCCTCCGGAAACGCCCGTCCGGCTCCTGGACGGCATATTCCGCGGGATGACGAACGCAGGGCGTTCCTCCGGGATCCGGTTGATGGGCGGGGACACTTGCCGGAGTGAAACCCTTGTGCTGGGCCTTACCGTCTTGGGAAAGGTTTCCCCCGGAAAGGCAGTCCTGCGTACAGGCGCACGGCCCGGCGACCTCCTCTTCGTCACCGGGGAGCCCGGCTGGTCCCGCCTGGGGCTGCGGCTCCTTTCCGGCGGGCGGCCCCGGGACCCCAAGGGATGGCGGCGCGAGGCGATGCGCCGGCACCTTCGCCCCGAGGCCCGTTGGAAGGAGGGTGCCCTGGCGGCACGCAGCGGAGCGGTCTCGGCCATGATCGACCTCAGCGACGGTCTTTTGCCGGATCTCTCCCACCTCCTCGAGCAGGGAGGGATGGGAGCCGTCCTGGACGAGAAGGCGTTCCGGTTCTCCGCGAGGTTCCGGAAAGCCGCGGCGGGGCTGCGGGAGGACGCCGTCGCCGCCTTCCTCGCCGGGGGCGAGGACTACGAGCTGCTGATGTCCGTGCGTCCCCACCGGTACGAATCCTTCCGGAGGGCCGCGCGGCGCTTCCCCGCCGGGGCGCACCCCATCGGCATGGTGACGAAGCAGGCCGGAATCCGGGTGCGCCTCGCCGACGGGTCCTGGATGAAGGAAACCCGCCTCCCGCGGGGCTTCGTCCACTTTTAAATCCCATGAAATTTCTGCTGCTCCCCTTCCTGTTTGCCGCGTCCGCCTTCTTTTCTTCGGCGGAGACGGCGTTCTTCGCCCTGCGGCGCGTCGATTTCCTGAAATGGAGAGAAGAGGGGAACCGGCTTGCCGCCGCGATCGAGAAGATGCTCGAAGCGCCGGGCAAGCTGATCGCCACGATCTTCATCGGCAACGAGATCGCCAACGTGGCGATCTCCTCGGTGATCGCCGCCCTCCTGATCCGGGAATTTCCCGCGCACGGAGAGCTCCTGGCTCTGCTCCTGGGCACCCTCGGGGTCTTGATCCTGGGGGACATCGCGCCGAAGTGCATCGCCTGGCCGCGAGCCCGCGCCTGGTCGCTCCTTGCCTTCCGCCCGTTTCGCGTCTTCGAAAGGCTCGTGGCCCCGCTGCGGTTCCTTCTTACGATGACGGCCGGCGGGATCCTGCGCCTGATCGGGGGAGGGTCCCTTCCGGCTCCCCGCGGAGGGCTCACCGAGCGGGAGTTCCGCGCGCTGGTGGACGTCGGGGAAGAGACCGGAACGCTCGATCCCGGCGAGAAGGAACTCATCCACAACATCTTCGAGATGACCGACCAGCGGGCGGGAAACATCATGACGCCCCTTGCCGACGTGTTCATGGTCCCCGCGACGCTTCCGTACGGGGAACTTCTTGCCCAGTTCCGCAGGTACCGCCGGTCCCGGATCCCCGTCTACGAGGGGGAGCGGGGGAATATCATCGGCGTCCTGTATTTCAAGGAGCTGCTCCGGCCGATGGCGGAAGGGGGGACGGACGTCGCCTGGAGAGAGCTGTTGAAATCTCCCTTCGTCATCCCGGCGTCGAAGAAATTGCCGCTCCTCCTGCGCGAGTTCCAGAAGCTCAAGGTCCACCTGGCGCTGGTGGTCGACGAGTTCGGGGAGCTCATCGGAATCGTCACGCTGGAGGACGTCCTGGAGGAGCTGTTCGGCGACATCCGGGAGGAGCACGACAGGGAGGAGAAGGAAATCGCGACCCGGCCGGACGGAACGTTCCGCGTCCTGGGGAAGATGCCCATCCGCCGGTTCAACGATGCGTTCGGCACGGACCTGCCCGACCAGGAATGGGACACCGTCGCGGGGCTCTTGCTCCACGAGTTCGGGAGACTGCCCGGCAGGGGGGACTCGATCGTCCTCGGGAATCGTTGCTTCACCGTCGAGCGGCTGAAAGGGATCCGCATCGTTGAGGTTGGCGTCCGTGAAATCCGCGAGGGAGGGCAATAGGCCGTGGAATTCCTCGCCGCGATCGCCTTCTGCCTCCTGATGGAAGGCCTGTTCACGGGGGCAGAGATGGTCCTGGTCTGTGCGGATCCGCACAAGCTCACCGAACGGGCGAGGCGGGGCGAGCGGGGGGCGCAGATCGCGCTTCGGCTCCTGTCCCGGCCCGAGCACGCCATCTCCACGACGCTCACCGGGACGAACCTGTTCGTTGTCCTCTCCACGGTCCTCGCCACATCCCATTTTCTTCCGCGCTACGGGAACCATGCGGAGCTGCTGGCGGTTGCCGTGATCACTCCGCTGGTGATCCTCCTCGGCGAGATCGTCCCCAAGAGCTTCGCCCAGCCCCGCGCGGACGCCCTGGCCGGGGGAGCCGCCCGCTTCGTCTGGTACGCAGGGATTGCGCTGTATCCCCTGGTCGCCGCGGTCTCTTTCTTCGCCCGCGTCGTCTCGAAACCCTTCGGCGGCTTTCCCCCCCTCCACGGCATGGTCACCCGGGAGGAGCTCCGGCTGATTCTCAAGATGAGCCGGACGGGGTCGGACGTGGAGGCGCACGAACGGGCGATGGTGCGCCGCGTGTTCCGCTTCGGGGAGAAGAAGGTCGCGGACATCTTCCGTCCCCTGGCCCAGGTCGTGGCGCTCCCGGAAGGCGCGGTCTGCCGCGAGGCGGCGCTGCTGGCCTCCCGCAGCGGCTATTCCCGGTACCCGGTGTACCGGGAGCGGATCGACCGGGTGGTGGGGTTCCTCCACGTCCTCGACGCAGTGGGCAGCCCCCCTGACGGCCCCATCCTTCCCCTGCTGCGCAAGGCGTTCTTCGTCCCGGAGCTGATGCCGATCGACGAGCTGATGCGGAAGTTCCAGGCGCAGAGGACTTCCTTCGCGGTGGTCGTCGACGAGTTCGGCGGCGTGACCGGGATCGTGACGGCCGAGGACATCGTGGAGGAGGTGGTCGGCGAAATCGAGGATGAATACGACCGGGGGATGGAATACTATAAAAAAGTTGCGCCCGACGAGTTCCTGGTGCCGGGTTCGATGGAGATTCACCGGTTCGAAGAGGAGCTGGGCGCGTCCCTTCCCGCGGGAGACTATTCCACGGTGGGCGGGATACTGATCTCCCTTGCGGGGAGAATCCCGGCCGCGGGGGAGCGTTTCACCGTCCCCGGCGCTGTTTTCACCGTCGTGCGTGCCACGGAGCGAGCCGTCAAGGAGGTCCGGGTGCGGTTGTCGTCCCGGCGGGAGAGTGTGGAGGAGCCGGTGGAGAAACCGGAGACGGAGCGCTGGGAGGAAACGGAATGACCGCGGAGCGGCTGCGACAGCTTCTCAAGGAGGTCGCCGGGGGGAAGACATCCGTGGAGGCGGCATTCCGAAAGATGCGTTCCCTGCCTTTCGAGAGCCTGGGAATGGCGAACGTCGACCATCACCGGTCGATCCGCCAGGGGATCCCCGAGGTGATCCTGGGGGAGGGGAAGACCGCCGCGCAGATCGCCGCCATCGCGCGGGCGATGCGGCGCTCGGGCGCCGACGTGCTGGTCACGCGCCTCGATCCCGCCAAGCAGAGGGCGATCCGAAAGAGTTTCCGGGAGGCGGTCCTTTACGCGAAAGCGCGCTGCGCGGTGATCCGCTCCGGGAAGCCGGCGATCCAAGGAAAGGGAACGATCCTCGTGGTGACGGCGGGCACTTCCGACATCCCCGTCGCGGAGGAGGCGGCCGTCACAGCGGAGTTCCTGGGGAATCGCGTCGAGCGGCTCTTCGACGTCGGGGTTGCGGGGATCCATCGCCTGCTCCTGCGGAAAGAGGCGCTCCTGTCGGCGCGGGTCCTCGTAGTGGTCGCCGGGATGGAGGGGGCGCTCGCCTCGGTCGTCGGGGGCCTGACCGACAAGCCGGTCATCGCCGTTCCCACCAGCGTCGGCTACGGGGCGAGCTTCGGCGG
Organism: Deltaproteobacteria bacterium RBG_16_64_85; assembly: GCA_001798885.1. Taxonomy (NCBI): domain Bacteria; class Deltaproteobacteria; species Deltaproteobacteria bacterium RBG_16_64_85. Next base: position 2,665 of record MGQW01000096.1, on the reverse strand, counting down.
GCTGTCGGCGCTTCTGGGGATGCTCAACTCCTGCTCGCCGACGGTGGCCGTCGTGAACATCGACAACGGCTTCGGCGCCGGCGTTTACTCGTCGGTCATCAACCGTTTGTAACACGAGATGGAAGGGGAGCAGTGAGAGGAAAAATACTATATTTCGACTGCTTTTCGGGGATCGCCGGCGACATGACGTGCGCGGCGCTGCTTTCTCTTGCGGGTGCCGAGAGAGAGCTGCGGCGGGCGCTGCGTGGGCTCCCGGTCGGGGGCTACCGTGTTTCGGTCGAGGGAGACGTCTCCGCAGGAATGGCCGGCACGCGGTTCATCGTGAAGCTCTCCTCCCGCAAGGCGTCGGCACGTAACTTTCAGGAGATCGTCTCCTTGCTCAAACGTTCTTCCCTTCCGATGGGCGCCAGGTCCCGCGCCATTGCCTGTTTCGATCTGCTGGCCACGGCCGAGGCGAAGGTTCACGGCACCAAAAAGGAAAAGGTGCATTTCCACGAGGTGGGGGCGGTGGACGCCATCGTGGACATCGCAGCCGCCTGTTTCCTGTTCGACCGGATCGGTTCCACCTCGGCCTACTGTTCCGTCCTGCCGGGAGGATCGGGCGAGGCGTGGTCCTCCCATGGGAAACTGCCCGTCCCGGGTCCCGCGACGCTTGCCCTCCTTACTGGCGCCCCGTGGCGGTTCGGAGAGGGGGACGGAGAAATGGTGACCCCGACGGGGGCGGCGCTCTTACGCGCCTTCGAGGTCTCCTTCGAGCGTCCGCCCGAAATGACGGTTCACGGCGTGGGTGTGGGACTTGGGCACCGGGAAATCCCCGGGCGTCCGAATATCCTCCGGGTAGTGGAAGGGGAACCGTCTTCTGGCGCAAGAGGGCAAGACCGCGTGCTCGAGGTCGAGGCGAACATCGACGACATGAACCCGCAGCGGTTCGAGCTGCTGATGGAGCGGTCCTTCGCCGCAGGGGCGCTGGACGTGGCCATCCTGCCGGCGACGATGAAGAAAAACCGGCCCGGCTGGGTCCTGCGGATCTTGTGCCCCGAAGAACGGCTGGAGCTGGTTTCCGCTGCGGTCTTCTCGCTTTCGACGGCCATCGGCCTGCGGTACCACGCTTGCGACCGGCTGAAGCTCGCGCGCAACGTGCGGGTCATCGAGACCCGGTTCGGTCGCGTGCGGGTCAAGGAGGCGATGCTTCCCGACGGCTCCGTACGGCCGGTGCCCGAGTACGACGACGTGAAACGGATCGTGCGCGCGGGGAAGGCGACGTTCGACGAGGTGGCGCTGGAGGTGTCGGCGAATTGGCGAAAGTAAGGGTCGATTACGCCTGCACCTCGTGCGGGTTCACCACGCCGAAGTGGCTCGGGCGATGCCCGGACTGCGGGAAGTGGGGATCGCTCGTCGAAGAGGTTGCAGCGGCGGAGCCGAAGTACCGGGTGGTCGTCGATGGGTTTCCCGCATCGAAGCCGGTCCGGCTGACGGATGTGTCCGACACCGCGGAGACCCGCGCGAAGAGCGGCATCGCGGAGTTCGACCGCGTGATGGGGGGGGGCGTCGTCCCCTCGTCGGCCACGCTCATCGGCGGCGATCCCGGAATCGGCAAATCCACCATCCTCCTGCAGGTTGCGAAGGGCTTGGCCCGGGAGGGAAAGCCTGTTCTGTACGTGTCGGGGGAGGAGTCGGAGGCGCAGGTAAAACTCCGCGCCGCAAGGCTCGGAGTCGAAGAGAGGGAGATCTTCCTGCTCTCCGAGACCTCCGTCGAAAAGGTGATGACCGTCGCCTCGGAACTTTCTCCTTCGACGCTTTTGATCGATTCCATCCAGACGATGTTCACCTCCGATCTCCCTGGCGCGCCGGGGTCGGTCGGCCAGGTCCGCGAGTGCGCGGGGCGGCTGGTCTTCTACGGGAAGAAGGCAGGGATGTCGGTCTTCCTCGTGGGGCATGTGACCAAGGAGGGGACGATCGCCGGGCCGCGCGTCCTGGAGCACCTGGTCGACACGGTCCTCTACTTCGAGGGGGAGAAGGGGCACCCGTACCGAATTCTCAAGGCCGTGAAGAACCGGTTCGGGTCGACCAACGAGATCGGCGTGTTCGAGATGCGCGCCTCGGGCCTCTCCGAAGTGGCCGATCCCTCGGGGCTGTTCCTCTCCGAGCGCAGCGGGGACACCTCGGGGGCTCTCGTATTCCCGGCGATCGAGGGGACAAGGCCGCTCCTGGTCGAGGTCCAGGCGCTTGCCTCCCAGTCGTTCCTCGCGATGCCGAGGCGCACGACGCTCGGCGCGGACACGAACCGGGTGATCCTTCTGTGCGCCATCCTGGAGAAGAAGGCGGGTTTCTCCCTCTACAACCAGGACATCTTCGTCAACGTGGCGGGAGGGTTCGAGCTCGACGAGACCGCGGCGGATCTGGCACTGCTGTGCGCCGTTGCGGCAAGCTTCAAAGACCAGGTGATCCCGGCGGGCACCGCCGCCTTCGGCGAGGTGGGATTGGGGGGCGAGGTCCGGGCCGTCCCGATGGCGGAGCAACGCTTGAACGAGGCGGCCCGGATGGGATTCACCCGCGTGATCCTGCCGGCCTCCAACGCCGAGCGGCTGTCCGCGAAGTATCCGCTCACCCTCGTCCCCGTCCGCCACATCAAGGAAGCGCTCGCGCAGGCCTGGAAAAAGTAGGC
>MGQW01000095.1 GCA_001798885.1 Deltaproteobacteria bacterium RBG_16_64_85 | reverse complement strand
CGGCGAAGGACCTGATCGGAGATCTCCATAATGCCCTGAAAAACATATAATTTTATGCAATGAATGAAATGCCGGGGACAATCGGTGACTTGGGGGACCGACAATGATCCGCTGATGAATCGGAACTGGATTCCGCAGAAAGCGAACAGGTTCAGACAATTTGATTTCGGGTGCGGCATCTTGACGTTTTCGATCAAACGGCCCCTTCGCTCCGGTCTCCCGTGCTGATTCGGACGCCAGTCTCCACATTTGTCACATAGATCTTCCCGTCGCCCCGCAGGCCTGTGTGGGCGGTCTTTTCGATATTGGAAACGATCTCCTCCGTCGATTCGTCGCGACAGAAGATCTCGATTCGGACGCGCGGCGTGTAGTAATTCACAAGGTCCTGGGATATTCGCGCCGCGGCGTTCCTGGCCCTCCCGCGGCCGAACCCTCCTACTTCGGAAATGCTCATCCCGGTTAGTCCCGGCAGGTTCTTGAGAGCCGTCGTCATGTTGGAAAGCATGTGAGGCTTGATGAAGGCGATGATCTGCTTCATGTGGAGGTCTCCCTGGAGTCGGTTTTCGATTCGATCCTTGTCTCCCACCACCGGTAGAGGGTGGGAAGAACGACGAGAGTCAGCAACGTAGACGTGATCAGCCCCCCGATGACGACCGTGGCCAGCGGTCTCTGCACCTCCGCGCCGGTCCCTTGGGACAGGGCCATGGGGATGAAGCCTAAGGAAGCGACCATGGCCGTCATCAGGACGGGGCGCAGCCTCACCGCGGCCCCTTTCAGGATGGCGTCGTCCAGCGGAACCCCTATCTCGCGGAGCTTGTTGAAGTAGGAGACCATGACGATCCCGTTGAGCATGGCGACGCCGAAGAGGGCGATGAAGCCGACGGCCCCCGAGACGGAAAGAGGCAGCCCCCGGAGGAAGAGGGATACGATCCCCCCGATGAGGGCGAAGGGGACATTCAGGATGATGAGGAACGCCTGGCGCACCGAGTTGAAGGTGGAAAAGAGCAGAATGAAGATCAAGGCCAGGCAGATCGGGAGGATGACGGAGAGCCTTGCCAAGGCCCGCTGCTGGTTCTCGAACTGTCCGCCCCAGGTAATGTAGTATCCGGGCGAAAGCTTCACCTTTGCCTCGATGGCTTCCTGTGCATCGGCGACGAAGCTGCCGATGTCGCGCCCCGACACGTTGCACTCCACGACGATCCGGCGGGAGCCGTTCTCGCGGGAGATCTGGGCCGGCCCCTCCTCGGTGTAGACCCCCCCAGCTGCTTGATGGGCACCCAGGCTCCGCCGGGGGCGGGGACCAGGATCTCGCCGATTTTCTCCACGTCGTTGCTCAAATGCTCGGGAAACCGGAGGGCGATGGAGAAGCGCCTCTGCCCCTCGAAGAGCTCCGAAACCGGTTTCCCTCCCACGGCGACTTCCAGGACGTCCTGTATGTCGCTCACGTTGATGCCGTAGCGGGCGATGGCCGCCCGGTCGATCTCCACCTGGAGGTAGCCCAGGCCGGAGACCTTCTCCACGGTGACATCGGCGGCCCCCCTGACTTTCTCGATGACCCGGGCGATCTCCTCGCCCTTCGCTTTCAGGGTTTCCATGTCTTCGCCGAAGACCTTCACGGCGATCTGGGACTTCACCCCCGAAACCAGTTCGTCGACGCGCAGGGCGATGGGCTGGGTGAAGGAAAAGGACATGCCGGGGATGTTTTCCAGCCGCTCCCGCATTTTGTCCACCAGTTCCTCCTTGTTGCGGGCCGTCTTCCATTCTCCGCGGGGTTTAAGGTTGACGGAGATGTCGGAGATGTCGATCCCCATCGGGTCGTTGGCGATTTCCGGGCGCCCGGCCCGGGAGACCACCTTCTCCACTTCCGGGAAGGACAGGAGCGCCTTTTCCACGGCGGCGGCGGTTTTCACAGTCTCGGTCACGGAGACCGAGGGAAGGCGGAAGGACTGCACCGTGATGCTTCCCTCGTCAAGGGTCGGCAGGAACTCGCTCCCCAGGAAGGGGACAAGAGCCAGTGCAAAGACCAGGGCGGCGCCGGTGACGCCCAAGGTCTTCCCCGGGTGGGCCATTGCCTTCCGCAGCGTGGGAAGGTATGCCTCCCGGAGGGCGCGGAGAAGCCACGGATCCGTCTCCTCGACGATTCTCCCTTTCAGGAGCAGGGAACAGAGCGCCGGAACGACCGTCACCGTCAGGATCAGGGAGCCCAGGAGGGCGAACCCCACGGTGTACGCCATGGGGGAGAACATCTTCCCCTCCATGTCCCGGAGCGTCACGATGGGAATGTAGACGATGATGATGATCCCGATCCCGAAGACGATCGGACGGGCGACCTCCCGGGCCGATTCGAAGATCGTATGGATGAATCCTTCTCCCTCCTTCCTCTCGGCGAGTTTCCGCATGGTGTTCTCCATCATCACCACGCTGCCGTCGACGATCATCCCGAAGTCGATGGCTCCCAGCGTCATGAGATTGGCGGAAAGCCGGAGCCAGTGCATCCCGAGGAAGGAAAAAAGCATGGAAAGGGGGATGACCAGGGCCACGATGAGGGCTGCCCGGACGTTCCCAAGGAAATAAAAAAGGACGGCCACGACCAGGAGACCGCCCTCCAGGAGGTTGTTCCGGACGGTCCGGATGGTCTTACGGACGAGTTCGGTCCGGTCGTAGTAGGGAACCAGACGGACGCCCACCGGCAGAAGCTTCTGGATGGTCTTGACCTTTTCCTTGGCGGCGGCGACCACCTCCTTGCCGGAGGCTCCCTGGAGCATCATCACGATGCCGGCCACCGCTTCGCCCTTCCCGTCGCGGGTCGTTGCTCCCTGGCGGGGTTCGCTACCGATCCGGAGCTGCGCCACGTCGTCGAGATGGATCGGCGTCCCGTTCCGGGAGGCCACCACGATCCGTTCCAGGTCCTCAAGGCCCCTGGCGAGGCCCAGTCCTCGGACGATGTACTGTTCCTCCCGGTGTTCGATGTAACCGGCTCCGCTGTTGGCGTTGTTCCTCTCCACGGCCTCCATGACGTCGCGGAGCGTCAGGTGGAGGCTCTTGAGCTTCCCCGGGTCGATCAAGACCTGGTACTGCTTCACCTGTCCGCCGAAGGAGTTGACGTCGGTCACCCCGGGGACCGTCCGCAGGATCGGCCGGACCACCCAGTCCTGCAGGGCACGGAGTTCCCGGATGTCGTATTTTTCCCCCTCGACCAGGTACTGGTAGATTTCGCCGAGTCCGGTGGTGATAGGCCCCAGCTGCGGTTCGATTCCCTTCGGCAGCCGCTCGCGGGCCTGCTGGAGGCGCTCGAAGACCTGTTGCCGGGCGAAGTAGATGTCGACCCCGTCCTCGAATACCACCGTGATCACGGAGAGGCCGATCTTGGAGAGGGAGCGGACCTCTTGGAGGCGGGAAAGCCCTCCCATGGTGGTCTCGATGGGGAAGGTGATCTGTTTCTCCACCTCGGTGGGGGCCATTCCGCCCGCCTGGGTGAGGATCTGCACCTGGACGTTCGTGACGTCCGGGAAGGCGTCCACGGGGAGCCTGTTCATGGCCCACAGGCCGGCGCCGACCAGGAGAAGGGTCGCGACAACGACCAGCAACCGCTGTTCCAGCGAGAATCTAAGGATCCTGTCGATCATGGGCCTATTCCTCTCCGAGTTCGCCTTTTTTCAGTTCCGATTTCAGGAGGAACCCGCCCTTGGCCGCATACCGCTCTCCTTCTTTCAGGCCCGCGGTGACCTCCACCCAGCCTCCCCCGTTGGCCCCGGTCGCCACTTCCCTGGGGATAAATTCGGCGTCGTCCCCGGTGATGAACAGGACCTTCTTCCCTTCCAGTTCGACGAGCGCCTCCTCGGGGACCGCCAGCCCCGGGGGGCTGCTCGGGGGGATGGCCAGCTCCACCGTGGCGAACATCTCGGGCTTGAGCTTCCTCCCCGGGTTCGCCACCTCGATCCGCGCCTTTACGGTCCGCGTGGCTTCATCCACCAGGTCCGCGATGTAGGTCACCCTCCCCCTGAAGACGCTCTCGGGGAAGGCCCCGACCTTTACCGCCGCCGGCCGGCCTCTGCCGATCTTCGCCAGGTCCTTCTCGTTGATGTCCACCAGCACCCACACGGAGGAAAGGTCGGTGACCGTGAAGAGGTTTTTCGAAGGGTCCGCCAGCTCCCCGACGATGGTGTGTTTTTCCGTGACAACCCCGGCGATGGGGGAGTGGACGGGGAGGAGGATTCTCTTCTCCTCTATGTGCTCTTCGAATTCCGAGGGCGAGAGGCCGTAGAGCCTCAGCCGTTCCTCGTCGGCGTGGAGCTCGGACATCGCCGTCTGGTATTCCGTTTCCGCCTGCAGGATCTCCTTGCGGGCCGCGATCTTCTTCTCGACGAGCGACTTGATCCTGTCCAGGTTGCTTCTCGCGAGGGCGATCCGGGACCGGGCCTTGTAGTACTCGGACAGGGCTTCCCCCAGTTCCACGCTGTCCAGGCGGGCAAGGACCTGCCCGGCGACGACGGTGTCTCCGAGGCTCGCGCCGACCCACACGATCTTTCCGGGAATCCTGGGGGAGACGTGGGCGATCCGATCCGCGTTGGCCCCCACCTTGCCGGTCGCGACGATGACGCCGCCGAGAGACGCCTTTTTCGCAGTCTCCACGACGACCGCGCGGCTTTGCAGGATTTCCGGTTTCAGACGGACGCCTCGGGTCTGCTTGTCTCCCCCTTCCTTTCCCTCGCTGCCCAGCTCGGTTCGGGCGGCTTCCTCTTTTTCGGCGGTCGCCGCCTTTCCTCCTTTTGCGAGGTGGCTGAACCGGTACGCGAAGGCGCCGCCCAAGACGAGAGCGAGGACGATCCCGACGGCCGCAACAATCTTCGTATTCTTCATTGATTTCCTCCGTTGTCCTTGTTCGAGGCGAAAGCCGTTCCGTCAATTGATCCTTCCGCCCACGGCCGCCGTCAGCCTGGCCAGGGCCGTGTTCCATTGATAGAGGGCCGCCAGGTATCCCTCGTTCGCGTCGAGGAACTTCCGCTGTTCCTCAAGGACGGAAAGGATCCCCACTTCGGCGAGCCGGTAGGCCTCCTGCGTCAGCCGAAGGTTCTCTTCGAGTTGGGGGAAGATGTCGCGGCCGTAGATCCGCAGGGCCTTCTCGGAGGAGGTCAGGCGGGCGAAAGCCGATTCCACCTCCCTATCGACATTCCTCCGGACGAAGAGATACCGGCTCTCGGCGCTTCGCCGTCTCGTTGCGGCTTCCTTTTTTCCCGCCTGGTTCCGGTCGTACAGCGGGAGGGGCACCGACAGCTTGAGTCCCACCAGTTTGTCACGATCTTTCGCCGTGATATCTCCGACATCCAGCGAAGAATCTTCCCGCTCCAGGGAGAGCACGGCCGTCACGTTGGGTTTCCCTTGCGCCTCCGCCAGGTGGATCTCCGCGTCGGCCCTTTCCTTTTCGGCAGCCAGGGCCATGAGGTCAGGTCTCCGGGCAAGCGCCAGAGCTCTTAGGTCCTCGATCCGGGCCGGAAATTCCTTATTTTCAAGCGTGCCCGCAATTCCGATCTCCGGTCCCGTGGAGAGGCCCATCAGGGAAAAGAGTTTCAACCGACTCGGTTCGATTTCCCGTTCCGCTTCCGCCTTGCGTCCCTTGCTCCTTGCCACTTCCACGCGGGCCAGGTTCACTTCCAGCTCCGGGATGTCCCCGGCCGCGAACCTGTCCCGGGCGACCCGCAGGAGTTGCTCGTTGATCTCCACGAACCTCCCGGCCAGCTTTAACCGATGTTCGGCCAGGATGAGATCGTAGAAGGCAACCTTGACCTCCTCGTCAAGGAGCCGTTCCGCGTCGGCGATCCGGTAGCCGTACTCCTCCAGGTCCTTCCCGGCAACCTTGAGCCTCTTGGCCCTTTTTCCGGCGGTCAGGATCTCCTGGGAGTAGGAGGCGGCGGAGAATCTCCTTTCGCCCTCGTTCGCGAAGAGGAAATCGCCGGCGCCCTCGAACTCCAGGGAAGGGTTGGGGAGCAGGCCCGCCCGGATCCTCCCCGCCTCGCGCAGGCCCCTTTCGGCACGCAGCGCCTTGATCTCCCCGTTGTTCTCAAGGGCGTAGGAGAGGACTTCGGGCAGACCGAAGACCTTTTCTGCGGCGAATACCGTCCCGACGTTTATTGTGAGCAGGCATCCCAGCAGAGCCGAAAAAACGGATCGTATGGAAGTTGAAGAACTCAATACGGCCACCTCCTTCGAACTGGTGACAATGTCATTTCGCGACCTCCGGAAAAATCCAACGTCGTCCTTTCCCAGGTCACACACTGGACCGGAAGGGGAAATAACGCCTTGCTCCCGGCGGGGAGCGAGGCGACATGGCGGATTGGGAAAGGCCTGGATCAGAAGAACAGTCGTACGAAGGGCGGCCTGTGGGAGGCCGATGATGGACAAGAACCGTATTCACGAGAAGCACCCCACCGGCCGATTCCAAAATATCATCGCTTCGAACGGGAGTCGGCCAAAGCGACATCACGTACCAGGTTAAGTGCCTGAAATGGTACGAGGAGAACGTTGCATGTGTGAGCAGGCCGGAAAGAGATGGAACATCCACGCAGGGGCCACAATGGGTGCGGCAAGATCCCCCAATGCTGCCGAGTTTCGAGAGGGAAGGTCCGCGGGGGCCGAAGACGGACGAAAAGGGGGCGCAGGTTCCCGTGTCGGCGGCATCAACCGCGATGTGTCCATCGTTTCCGAGACAAAGGACGTTTCTCTCCCCGATTCCGGCTCCCAGCAGGAGGAGGACCGGGAGGCAAATGGCGGCAACCGCGATTTTTACTTTCCGGCGGAGGATGCTCTGCAAAATATCGTGTCCCTTGCTTCTCTGGTTTTTTCGTTTGGTGGTTAGATCCTATCTCCGGTTGCAGCCTTCAGCTCCCGTAGCTGTGGAGGCCGGACAGG
>MGQW01000094.1 GCA_001798885.1 Deltaproteobacteria bacterium RBG_16_64_85 | reverse complement strand
CCGGCCTGGAGGAAGCCGAGGCGGTCACGATGACGTTCGTGTCGCTGGTGCTCATCCAGTTCTTCAAAGCCTACATCTTCCGATCGGAGCGGCATTCGCTGTCTCAGCGTCCGTTCGCAAACCGCTGGCTGAACCTTGCCGTGGCCTGGGAACTGCTCCTTCTGGCCGCCGTCGTCTACGTGCCCGTGCTTCAGAAGCTGTTCGGTACGTTCGCGCTTTCGCCCGCGGACTGGCTCGTCGTCGTACCGGCAGCGCTCACGATCTTCCCGGTGCTCGAGGCCGCGAAGTGGGCCCGGCGGAGAGGATGGATCGGGACGGACCCTGCGTGTTAGAGTGCTGACGTCATGACCCTTCTGCGAAAGCGAACCGGGGGCGCTCCTCTCCTGATGATGGGATTCGAGGGGAAGTCGTTGCCGTCCGTGCTCGCCGCACGGCTCCAGGACGGGACGGCGGGGGGCGTCGTGCTCTTCTCCCGCAACCTGGAAGGTCCCCGGCAGGTGAAGGAGCTGTGCCGGGAGATCCGCGCGGCAGCGGGGAAAGGGCGCTCCGCGCCGCTGATCGCCACCGACCAGGAAGGCGGCAGGGTCACAAGGTTCAAGGACCCCGGGTTCACGCAGTTCCCGCCGGCCCGGAGCTATTCCCTTTTCCGCTCCCATGCCGATCGGGTAGCGGAGGCGGCGGGCGCAGTCCTGGCCGAGGAACTCTCCGCCGTCGGGATCGACATCAACTTCGCCCCCGTGCTGGACGTCGACAGCAATCCGCGCAACACCGTGATCGGGGACCGGGCGCTGGGCGGCGAGCCGGCGACCGTCGCGCGCCTCGGCATTGCGTTCTGCCGCGGCTCCCTTTCCCGCGGCGTCCTTCCCGTCGGGAAGCATTTCCCCGGCCACGGCGGCACGGATGCGGACTCCCACGTGGAACTGCCCGTCATGCGCCGGACGAGGAAGTCGCTCCTGGCCCGTGAGGTCTTCCCTTTCCGGGAAGCCGTCCGAGCGGGGATCCCTGCCCTGATGACCGCCCATGTCCTCTACCCGGCGCTGGACCGGGAATGCCCGGCCACCCTTTCCCGCAAGATCCTGACGGGGCTTCTCCGGGAGCAGCTGTCGTTCCGGGGGATGGTGTTCTCCGACGCGCTGGAGATGAAAGCGATCACCCGGCACTACGGAATCGGTCGCGCGGCCGTGATGGCGCTTTCCGCCGGTTGCGACGCCGTCCTGGTGTGCCGGGGAGAAAGGGAGCAGGCGGAAGCCGCCGAGGCGCTCGCGCGCGAGTGGCGCACCTGCTCGGATTTCAGGAGGATGACGGCTGCGGCTGCCCGCCGGGTTGCCCGTTTCCGGGGGCGGCTGCCGGTTCCTTCGGCGCGGCGGGAGTCTCTTCGATCGGTGGGAGCGAAGGGACACCGGGCGCTGGCGGAGCTTCTCTCGGAACGCTGGGAAAGTAGAGCGCGAACAGCTTCGGACGATAGATCATGTAGTATTGGAGAACGTTGAAGAACACCCTCCTCAGGTAGAAGCGCGTCTCCCGGTAGGCGATGGTTTCGAGGAAGAGGGCCGGGTCCCCCTTCGCATCCCCCCACCACTTCGCCACCGCCGCCTCCCCCGCATTGTAGGCGGCCACCGCACGCAGATAATCACCGCCGTACTCCCGGATCAGGCGCGAAAGGTACGCAGCTCCCAACGCAACGTTGGTCTGCGGCTTGAGAAGGTCCTTCCGGCGGAGTTTGTGCATCTTTTCCTTCCGGGCGACCTCGGCGGCCGTGCGGGGCATGAGCTGCATCAGCCCCACCGCACCCGCCGGCGAGAGCGCGTTGAACTGGAAGTGGGACTCCTGCCGGATGATGGAGTGCAGCACCAGGGGATCCACGCCGGACTTCTTCCGTTCGCAATCGCCCACATATTCGGGGGCCAGGGGGAATTGGATCCGATCGATCAGCTCCACCGTCGCCGGATCGTTGGGGATGTTCAATGTTTCCCGGATGGCGCCCCGCAGGTCGCCCGCCAGGTAGCGGATCAGGCCCGGTGTCCCGCCGTCGGCCAGGCCGATCGCCTTGCGGATGGCGGCCCGGTCGATGCGCTCCGCCTCCAGAATCGCGTACTCCGGGATTCCCAGGGTGATCAGCCGCTCCGCCCTGCGGATTTTTTCCGCGTCCTCCTTCCCCCACCCTGCCTTCCGGACCCTTTCCCACAGCTGGTCCTTTTCCTGCCCGCAGGAGGTCGTTTCCCCGCCGGAAGGAGCGTTGAACATCTTGTACGGGTCCCTCCCGGCGAGCTTCGCCGCGAACAGGGCGTACGGACCGGCCCCCGGGTCGACGGCAAGGAGGAACAGCATCCTCTCCGCTTCGTCGCGCTGTCCCGTTTCGAGGAGCGTCTTCGCCTTCCAGTAGGCGTGCCGGGCCTGCTCGACGGAAGAGAACCCCGTCTTCTCGCCCGCCTCGAAGAGTGCAATCGCCTCCGCGGTCCGTTTCTGCCGATAGTGGTTGAACGCATGCCGGAAGATGGCTTCCTGACGGATCGCCTCGTCCCTCGCTGCGCGAAGCTTCCCGAAGGCGTCCGTCGCGGCCGGGACGTCCCCCTCTTCCTCCGCGATCCAGGCCACAAGGTACCTGGCGCGCTCCGCGGTGCCGGGGCGAACGCTTCCCTCTTCCGCGATCGCAAGCAAGACGTCCCGGGCTTCTTTGAGTCGTCCGGCCTTCCAGTCGAGCTTCGCCCGCAGGAAGGCCACCTCGTTGCGGAAGGCCTGCGGTGCGCCGGGCGCCGCCCGGTCCAGCAGGGCTCTCGATCCCGCGGTGTCCCCCAGCTTTCTCAGGAGCTCGGCGTAGTCGAGGAGGACCGAATAATAATCATCGGAGGGGGGAAATTTCCGGACAACCTCCGCGTAGACCGCCTTCGCCGTCTCGTTTTCCGACGCGCGCGAGAGAGCCCTGGCGAACGTTCCGTGGAATCCGATCGGGAGATTCCACTCCTCCCACCTCCCCTCCTGCCGCCACTGCCGGAGTCGCTCCATGGACAGGAACGCCGCCTCCTGCGCCGTGTGGGTGGAGAAGTTTTCGAGGTGGGCCTCCGCGGCCTTCGCGGAAGGGATGTCCGACTCGAGCAGGCGGGCGGCGACGTACCCTTCTTCCGCCTTGTACCCGTTGCCGGTCACCTTCCCCCGCGAAGATTCGTAGAACCCCTTCGCGGCCGGAAGGTCGTTGTCGACGGCGGCGGCATAGGCGAGCGCATGGGAAAGATACGGGACGAGCGGGGAAAAGGGGAAGGCCCCGACGAGGTTGTCCAGAATTGCCGCTGCCTCTCCGCGGTTCCCCTCCCGGGCCAGAGACAGACCGGTGAAGTACAGGACGTAGTCGCCGAGGTCGTAGTCCGCAGGAGGAATGATCCGAAGCGCCGATCTCGCCTCCGCGTATTTCTCCTCCGAGAGGTGAGACCATCCCTCCCGGAATGCCGTATCGAAGGAGGGGAGGGAAGCGCCGGTGGAAACCGAGGGGGGCAACAGCAGGGCCGCAACCACCAGGAACCGCAAGGCTCGTGTCACGCGCGCAGGTGTCCTCCTCGGAGATACAATGATAATATCGCTAATATGCGGACCCGTGCACAAGGAATGGCCCCCTGATGGAGATTTCGCTTTCCACCCACCTCTTCGTGTTCAACGATATCGACGAAACGATCGCCTCCCTGTTTCAACGTTTCGGGTTTTCTTCGGCGGAGCTCTGGGCCATGCCCCCCCACTTCCCGTACGGCGACATCGCGGAATCCGACCGGATCGCCGGGCTGCTCGCATCGAAAGGAGTGAGGATCGCCAGCGTCCACGCGCCGCTCTACCCCGACGTGAGGACGTACAAGAAGGACCGCTGGTACTCCCTGTCCTCGGAAGAAGAGGGGCACCGCCAGGTGTCGGTGGCCGCCACCGCGCAGGCGGCGAACTGGCTCGCCCACCACGGCGGAGGGACGATGGTCGTGCACACGACCTTTCCCGCAGAGAAGTGGTACCCCTACCGGTGGGCCGCCTTCCTCTCCTCCATGAACGAACTCCTCTCGCTGGTCCCGGAGAACGTCCGGTTCGCCGTGGAGAATACTCCCCTCCCTTCCGGCCGGGTGGGGGTCATCCTCGACATCGCGCACCGTTATTCACCGGAACGGGTCGGCGTCTGCCTGGACCTGGGGCACGCGAACATTCAAGAAAACGTCCTCAACGCCATCCGGGCTTCCGGCGAGCGGCTGATCCACGTCCACGCCTCGGACAACCACGCAATCCAGGACGACCACTTCGTTCCGGGACGCGGGTCGATCGCCTGGGTCAAGGCCGTCGACGCCCTGCGGGAAGTCCGTTTCGACGGGGCTTTCACCGTCGAGCTGCGCGACTACACCCGGGGGGACGACGCGTTCTACAGGAACTTTGACGAGATCCTGGCCGAGTGCAGCCATACGCTCGCCCGGGTTCTCGACGGAGACCGTTAACGCCATGACCCCCCCGGTGGACGAGCGGGCGATCCAGTCGACCCTGTCCACCTTCTTCCGCGCTCCCGCGCAGATGTCCCAGATCACCGAGCTGGCCGGCGACGCCTCCTCCCGGCGCTACTACCGGATCCGGATGGCCCCCGGCTCCCCCCTGTCTTCCCTCGTATTGATGCGCTACCCCGAGGAAATCCAGCCCGGCGGGGAACTCCCGTTCGTCAACGTCCACCGGTACCTGCGCAAGGCGGGGGTCCCCGTGCCGGAAATCTATCTGGCCGCGCCGGAAGCCAAGCTTCTCTTCCTGGAGGACGCGGGCGACACGCTGCTGGAGGGTGCCGTCAAAGCCGCCCGGGCGGAGGAAGACGTTCTCCCTCTCTACGAGCGGTGCGTGGAGATCCTCGTGCGAATCCAGTGGGACGGGACGACGGCGATGGACGGAAACGCCATCCCCGCCCGGCTGGCCTTCGACGTCAGGAAGTTCCGTGAGGAGATCGACTTCTTCTTCGAGCATGCCGTCCGCGGATACGGCGGGATCGCCTTGTCCGAAAGCGATGAGCGGAGGATCGAGGACCTGTTCCTCCCCTTCCTCGAAGAGATGGCGGCGCTCCCCCGCGTCCTTGCCCACCGCGACTACCACAGCCGCAATGTGATGGTCCTTCCCGTCACGCCGGGAGGGCAGAGCGAGCTTCGGATCCTCGATTTCCAGGACGCCCGGATGGGAAACGTCTTCTACGACCTCTGCTCCCTGCTGCGAGACTCCTACGTAACGCTGTCGGACAAGGCGGTTGACCACCTCTGCTACGCCTACCGGCACGCCTCGCCCGCGGGGCTCAAGGCGACGTGGGGAGACCCCGCTGCGTTCGCTTGGCGCATCGACGCGGCTGCGCTTCAGCGGAACGTCAAGGCGATCGGAACCTTCGGCAACCAAGCGCGCAACCGGGGGAAAACGTTCTATCTTCGTTTCATCCCGCCGACCGTTGCGACCCTCGCCGCGAATTTCGACCGGAACCCGCGAATGCGCCCGCTGTCGAGGAAGCTGCTCCCCATTCTTTCTTCCCTTGCGTCGAAAGCCGCAACGGAAGCGCCGCCATGAAGGGGATGATCCTGGCGGCAGGTTTCGGAACGCGCCTGCGCCCTCTCTCCTACGAGCTGCCCAAGCCGATTGTTCCGGTCCTCGGACGTCCCTTGTGCTCCTACAACATGGAATTCCTCTTCCAGGCGGGGATCCGGGAGTTCGTCCTGAACCTTCACCGCCAGCCCAAGCTCATCCAGCAGCGAGTGAGCGGGTGGGCAGGAAAGAAAATCGGCGTGAAATACACCGTGGAGCCGGAGATCCTCGGGACCGGCGGAGGAATCTGGAACGCCAGGAATTTCCTTTCGGGCGGGACGTTCGTCACCGCGAATTCGGACACCGTCATCCGGTTCCCCTTCGCCTCCGCACTCGCCTATCACCGGAAGAAGCAGGCATTGGTCACCCTGGTCCTCTTCCCCGACCCGGAGAAGCGCTACCCCCCGGTATGGATCGACCAGGAGGGGAGGATCACCGGCTTCGGGAACGTGGCAGGCGACGGTACCCGGTCCGGCTTTTACACGGGGTTCCAGATCCTCGAGCCGGAACTGCTGCGGCGGATTCCCGCCGGGAAGGCGTCTTGCATCATCCGGGAGACGTATACGCCGCTCCTCCGTGACGGCGCGCCCCTCTTCGGGTTCCTCTCCTCCGGTACCTTCCGGGAATTCGGATCGCCCGCCGACTACCTGTACGGAACGCTCGCGCTTCTCTCCGAGAAGCCGGGGCAGAAGGTCGATCTTCCCTCCACGCCCGCCGACTCCGTGATCACTCCCCCCGTCCACATCTCCCCGCGGGCGAAAATCGCGCCCGGCGCCCGCATCGGTCCCGAAGCGGTCGTAGAGGAGGACGGTGCCGTCGGAGAAGGAGCTACGGTCACCCGGGGAATCGTCTGGCCGGGGGCAGTCCTTGCGGCAGGTCAGGAATTGTCGTCGGCCATCCTCACCCCCCGGCGCCGCGTCGAGATTTCCTGAAACCATCGCAAGGGGAGACCGGATCGCATGCCCGAAGGGAAGCACATCGGCCTGCAGGTCCTGATTTTTTCGCTGGTGGCCGCCACTTTCTCCACGATCTACATTACGCAGCCCGTCCTCCCGGTGCTTCGGTCCGAGTTCGGGGTGAGCGCTTCCACGGCTTCTCTCACCATCTCCGCGGTCATCCTGGGAATCGCGCTGGCCAACCTTCCGTTCGGGATGCTGGTGGACCGCTATCCGATCCGTCCCATCATCCTCCTGGGCGGCTCGGTCATCGTGGCGTGCGGGATTTTCTGCGCCTCCACCAAGGACTTGTCGCTCCTGATCGCGGCGAGGTTCATTCAAGGGCTCTTCATCCCCTCCCTCACCACGTGCCTGGTCGTGCACCTGGTGCGGAGCCTTCCCGCGGACCGGCTGAACGTGGTGACGGGTTCGTACGTCTCGGCGACGGTGGTGGGGGGACTCGGCGGGCGGCTGCTGGGGGGATGGATCCATCCGCCCCTTCACTGGCGCTACGCCTTTGTCACTGCGTCGCTTCTCCTGCTGGCGGCAACCCTGGCCGCGTCCCGCTGGCTGCCGAAACGTGAAGGGCAGAGGGAGACGTCCGAAGAATTCGAGAGTTTTGCGGGGCTGCTCCGCCGTCCCGAACTGCTGCGCATTTTCTTCGTCGCCTTCGGTGCCTGTTTCGTCTTCTCTTCGGTATTCAATTACCTTCCCTTTTACCTTTCCGCCGCGCCCTTCCGCGCTTCCACGCAGGTCATCACCTGGACCTACCTTTCCTACCTGGTCGGTGCGTTCACCGGTCCCGTCGCGGGGAAATTAAGCAACCGGATCGGCAACGGCGCTACGATGGCCCTCGGCTCCGCGACACTGGCGATCGCCATCGCCGCGACCTTCATCCCCTCGCTCCCGGTGATCGCCGCTGCCCTCGCGGGGGTGTGCGCCGGATTCTTCGCGGTCCACTCCGCCGCGGCCGGCGCCTTGAACTTGAGGCTCTCCTCCGGCAGGGGGCGGGCCAATTCCCTCTACGTGCTGTTCTATTACCTGGGCGGCTCGATCGGCATCACCGCGAGCGGCCATACCTATCACTTGGCAGGCTGGCCGGGAGTGGCGGTGTTGGGAATCCTCATGCTCGCCCTGCCCTTTGCCATAGGCCTGGCCGAGATGCGGGAGAGGAAACGAACCGTAAAAATGGTGTAGGCTGAACCATCATCGCGGGAATCTTCACGATGCCTGCAAGGGACGGGGGAGGGTGAAGAGGGATGTCCTACGAAGAGCGATTCGAAAACATACAGGAGCTCGGCCGGTCCCTGATTCGAAACAAGGAGAAGCTCGTCGCCTGCGCCGTGAGGGATCTCCGGTTTACCGTGAAGGACAGCGCCAAGGAGGTGGACATCACGTTCGACCGGCTGAAGATGTACGAGCAGGCGGCCGCCTTCCTCAAAGGGAGGAGGCCGCTCGGGGGAACCGGTTCCCGCGTCTCCCTGATGCTCTCCTACAACGGAAGCTCGTGGCTGAACACCGCCATCACTTCCATCTACATCGTCGGGAACAAGGTCAGCGTGAAGTTCTCCTCCAAGGGCTCCGACGTCATGGGCCTGACCGAGGAGATGTACCGGCCCATCTTCGGGGACGACATCACCTTTTCCAGGGAAAACGGAAAAAGCTTCATCGAAAGATCGCTCAAGTCCCCCGAGGTGACGTCCATCGTGGTTTTCGGGTTCGATGAAAATGTCCTCCCGTACGAGGAATCCTTTATGAGGAGCGGCAAGAAGCTCGTCTTCGAGGGACCCGGCCAGGACCCGTTCATCGTCTTCCCCGACGCGGACCTGGATCTCGCGCTATCCGACCTGATGACCGCGAAGTTCATGTACTCCGGGCAAACCTGCACGGCCCCCAAGCGCATCTTCATCCACCGATCGATCTACGAGAACTTCCTGGAGCGGTTCGTGGAGAGGATCGGGCAACTCGTCGTCGGCGACCCGGCGGACGAAGCCGTGGATATTGCCCCCGTGGTGAGCGATCTCGCCGTCCAAAGGATCCGCCGGCAACTCGAGGATGCATGCGCCGGGGGGGCACGGATCCTCGCCGGCGGAAAGATCGAGGGGAGCCTGATCCACCCGACTGTGGTGAAGGACGCAACGGACGACATGCTCGGGATGAAGGAGGAGGTCTTCGGACCCGTGGCGTTCACGACGAGCTTCGAAACGGAGGAGGAGGCCATCCGCCGGGCCAAGAGCCACAAGTACGGTCTCCGCGCCGCGGTATTTGGCGGGGATGCCGCGAAGCGGACCGCGGGGGCTCTGAAAGGGGAGGATTATTGCCACTCCGTGGAAGGCTACACCTTCGGGAAATTCGGCACGGTGGCGCTCAATCAGCCCAGGTCGGAATCCTGGAAAGGAGCGTTCGTCACCAAGGCCGTAGGCGGCTACGGCTATTCCGGATGGATCTGGGATACGGCCGAAGGACGATTCCGAATCCAACAGGGCCCGAAGCTGCTGAGCGTCGAGACGTCTGTCTGACCCAGCGGTGTGACGGCAACACGGCGACCCGCGTGGTCACCCCTTCCAGTTGAGAACGAAGCAGAGGACCGCCAGGAGGAAGGTGTAGGGAGCGAAGCGGATGAACCTCCCCCGGGTCACCAGACGCTCGACCAGAAAAAGGGACAGGTACCCGATCAGGAGGGAGAAGAAAAATCCTGCGGCCGAGGGGGCAAACCCCGGCAGGACCGAGATCCCTTTGTGCACGTTCACCAACGCGGCTCCGAGAATGGCGGGCAGGGAGATGAGGAAGGAATATTTCGCGCTGCGGGAAGGGGAGATCCCGAGGACAAGCGCCAGCGTGATCGTCGAGCCGGACCGGGAGAGCCCCGGAAACACGGCGGCTCCCTGCATCATCCCGATGGCGAGCGCCTCCCAGGCCGTCATCCGTTCCGGGTCCCACTTGTGCCGGAACCGCAGGTTGCTGATGAGCAGGAAGGAAGTCAGCAGGAGATAACGCACCCCCACGCCCCACACCGTGATCCCGGTCTCCACCGTGTCGTGGAAGGCAAGGCCGATGATGCCGGTCGGTATCGTCGAAAGGATCACAAAAAGGATCTCTCTCCGCCCCCACCCTTCCGCGACGGCCCTATCCCTTCGAAAGAGGGAGGACGCCATCTCGAAAATCTCCTTGCGCAGGAAGACCAGGACGGCAAAGAGCGTCCCCAGGTGGAGGAGGAGGTCGAATGCGAGCTCCGGCTCCCGGATCCCCAGCAGCCGCTGGGCGAGAAAGAGGTGGCCCGAGCTGCTGACCGGCAGGAACTCGGTCGCCCCCTGGAGAATTCCGAGGAAGATCGACTGGAGGAAGGTCAACCGGCAACCGCCGTCATGCCTGCGCCTTCCTCACCGCGTCTTCCATGACAGCGCGTATCCTTCCGACGACGGCCTCGTCCTTTCCTTCGAACCGAAGCACCAGGACCGGCTGCGTGTTCGAGGCTCGGACCAGTCCCCAGCCCCCGTCGAAGAGGGCACGCACCCCGTCCACGTCGATCACTTCCCTGGCCTGCGGCCGGACGATCGCCGCCACCCGCTCGACGATCCGGAACTTCCGGTCGTCCGGGCATTCCACGCGGATCTCGGGAGTGGCAACGACGGGTGGGAGGTCGGAGAGCATGGCGCTCAACGGGCGGTCCGACCCGGCCAGGATCTCGAAGAGCCGGAGGGACGCGTAGATCGCGTCGTCGAAACCCAGATACCGGTCCGAGAAGAAGATGTGACCGCTCATCTCCCCCGCCACTTCGGCCAGCTCCTCCTTCATCTTCTGCTTGATGAGCGAATGCCCGGCCTTCCACATGATCGGCCTGCCGCCGTGTCGGGCGATGTCGTCGTACAGGTTCTGGGAAGCCTTGACCTCCGAGATGATCGAGGCGCCCGGCTTCCGGGAGAGGATCTCCCGCGCAAAGAGCACCAGGAGGTAGTCTCCGTAAATAACGTTTCCTTTTTCGTCGACCGCGCCGATGCGATCGGCGTCTCCGTCGTACGCCACCCCGACGTCCGCACCGTGCTCACGGACCGCCTCGATGAGAAACCGGAGGTTCTCCGGGACCGTCGGGTCGGGGAAGTGGTTGGGGAAACGCCCGTCCATCTCGCAGAAGAGCTCCACGACCTCCACCCCCATGTCGCGGAAGAGCTCCGGCGCGACCGTCGAAGCGGTCCCGTTCCCGGCGTCCACCACGACTTTCAGCCTGCGCGGGATGGAAAGGATCGACTTGATGTACCGCTGATATTCGGGAATCACGGTCCGGCTCGTCACCCGGCCGGTGCCCGAGGCGAACTCCCCGCGTTCGACGATCCTCCGAACCTCCTGGATCTTCTCTCCGTAAAGGGAGGACGGTCCGATGCACAGCTTGAAGCCGTTGAAATCGGGAGGGTTGTGGCTCCCCGTGATCATCACCCCCCCATCGGCGCCGAACTGGAGGATGGAAAAGTACAACAACGGGGAGGGGCAGATCCCCACGTCCACGACGAAGAGGCCGGTCGAGGAGAGCCCCTCGGCCATTGCATCCCGGAACTCGGGGGAGCTCAGGCGGCAGTCCCGCCCGAGCATGACGGTCCGGATCCCCTTCCCGACCGCGTACGTGCCGAATCCTTTCCCGAGAGTCCGTACCGAGTCGGGGGTAAGGTCCTTCCCCACGACGCCCCGGATGTCGTATTCCCGAAAGATGTGCGGGTTGATCATCGCCTTTCCCTACTCGAGGTTGATCTCCGAGTACGTCCGCGAGGTCCGCCTTGCCACCTTGGTGCGGTGCGCGGCCCGCGACACCTCCCGGGCCACCGCCGGCGCCACCTTCCGGTTGAACACCGACGGGATGACGTAGTCCTCCGACAGCTCCTCCTTCGCCACGCAGGAGGCGATCGCGTACGCCGCGGCCAGCTTCATCTCCTCGTTGATCGTCACCGCACGGGAGTCCAGCGCACCCCGGAAGATCCCGGGGAAACACAGAACGTTGTTGATCTGGTTCGGGTAGTCCGAGCGGCCCGTCGCAATGATCCGCACAACGGGTGCCGCCTCCTCTGGCATGATCTCCGGGTCGGGATTGGCCATCGCGAACACGACGGGGTCCTTCGCCATCCTCTTCAAATCTACCACCGTGATCAGGCCCGGACCCGCAAGGCCCAAAAACATGTCCGCGCCGGCGATCACGTCCGAGATCTTCCCCTTCTCGTTGAACGGGTTGGTGTGCTCCGCGTACCAGTCCTTCATGAAATTCATGTGCTGCTTCCGACCCTTGTAGATCGCCCCCACGCGGTCCACGCCGATGATGTTCCGTGCCCCCGCGTTCCTGATGATCTTGCTGCACGCAACCCCCGACGCCCCGACCCCCGCCACCACGATCTTCATATCCTCGAGCCGCTTCTTGACGATCTTCAGGGCGTTGAGCAGCGCCGCCAGCACCACCACCGCCGTCCCGTGCTGATCGTCATGGAACACCGGGATGTCCATTTCCGCCTTGAGACGCTCCTCGATCTCGAAGCACCGCGGCGCCGAGATGTCCTCCAGGTTGATCCCCCCGAACGTCGGAGCCAGCGCCTTCACGATCCGGATAATCTCCTCGGTGTCCTTCGTCGCCAGGCAGATCGGCCAGGCGTCGATCCCCGCGAACTCCTTGAAGAGCATCGCCTTCCCTTCCATGACGGGCATGGCCGCCTCGGGGCCGATGTCCCCCAGTCCCAGCACCGCCGTGCCGTCGGACACCACGGCCACCGAGTTCCTCCGGATCGTCAGGGTGTAGGACTTCCTCACGTCCTTGTGGATCGCCATGCAGACCCGCGCCACGCCGGGCGTGTACGCCATCGACAGGTCGCTGCGCGTCTTGACCGGGATCTTGTTGCTGATCTCGATCTTGCCGCCCAGGTGCTTCAGGAACGTCCGGTCGGACACGTTGACGATCTTCACGCCCTGGACCTGCCGGACGGCGCTTATGATCTCCTGGGCGTGATCGATACCGCGAGCGCTCACCGTGATGTCCCGGACGACCGTCCCCTTCCCGTGGCCGCTCAGGTCCACCGCGCCGATGTCCCCGCCGGCCTCCCCGATGGCCGTCGTGACCTTCCCCAGCATCCCCACCTTGCTCTGGATCTCCACGCGTATCGTGATGCTGTAGCTTTCGCTGGGCGACAGAATGCTAGCCATGCAATCCTCCCCTGCCCTTAAAGAGTGTGGAATCGGGTTCAGTGCAAGTGGTTATTCTATTGAATCGGTTAGGCTCAATACAAGGGAATTTGCGCTCCGTATATGCTTTCTAATGGATTTTTCGGTGGGTATCTATACAAAAAATACCGCATGGAGGTATCATTATCAAAAGGGAGGAGAGTGTGCCGTGGAAACGATCGACGTGGGAAAAAGGATCAAGAGCATACGGAAAAGGAAGGGACTGACCCTCCAGGAGCTGGCCGAAAAGAGCGGGATCTCCGCCACCGCGATCAGCGCCATCGAGCGGAACGTGTCGTCCCCTACGGTGAACACGCTGGCCGGCATTGCCCGGGCCCTCGGCGAATCGCTGTCTTCCCTGCTGGGCGAAAGCGAAATCACTTACGTCCTGACGCGGGCCGACAAGCGGGAGCGCCTGGCCACCGAGATCCGGAACGTCGATTTCCTGAGCCTCGCATCGGGAGTCCCGGGCCAGCGGTTCCAGCCGATGATGAGCGTCCTCAAGCCCGGCGCGATCAGCGGGGAGGACTACGTGACCCATCGCGGGGAGGAGTTTTTCCTCGTGTTGAAGGGCGCCCTGGAGGTCGAGCTGGACGGCCAGACCTCCCGGCTGGAGGAAGGGGACAGCCTCTACTTCCGCGGCAACACGCCGTACCGGTGGAAAAACGCAGCGGACCAGGAAACGCAGCTCCTGATCGTCTCCGCCTCCTGACCTCACGGGCAGCGGCCCGTCACTTCACGCCGTTCCTGGGGCAGAGCGGAAAAAGGCCACAGGCAGGACACCTGGGTTTTCGGGCCAGGCAGACCTGACGCCCGTGCCAGCCCAGGCGCGTGGCGAACTCCCACCGCTTTGCCTCGGGGACAACGGCCGCGAGATCCTTTTCGGCCCGGGCAGGGTCCTTCGACGCGGTGAGGCCCAGACGGAACGACACCCTGCCGACGTGCGTATCGACCGGCAGCGCGCTGGCTCCAAAGCACGCCCCCAGAAGGATCGAAGCGGTCTTCCTCCCAACGCCGGGAAGCGCCGTGAGCGCCTCCATCGTCGCGGGCACCTTTCCCCCATGCCGTTCGGCGATCGCAGCAGAAAGCCCCAGGATCGCCTTCGCCTTGTTCCGGAAGAAGCCCGTCGGGCGAACGGTTTCCTCCACCGCTTCCGGCAACGCGGCGGCAAGCGCGCGCGGGTCCGGGTACTTGCGGAACAGCGCAGGCGTCACCTGGTTCACCCGTTCGTCGGTGCATTGGGCGGCAAGCACCGTCGCCACGAGCAGCTCGAAGGGATTGCGGAAGTCGAGGAGGACACTTGCCGCCGGATAAGCGGCGGCCAAGAAGTCCAGAACGAAAGGGACCGGCGCGGACGGCTTGCGGGCGGCCACGTCACGAGCTCCGGCTGTAGACGATCACTTCATCCCCCTGGACGTCGACTTCGAACGTCACGCCATGAACGTTGTAGGCAAACAGTTTCCCGGGCCCCATGAACTCGTCCTCGGGGGTGACCGCGAAGGCGCCCTGCTCGCCCAGCCAGTCGAGCAGCGCATGGACCTCGATAAACGTCATGTCGAAAGGAGTGACCACGTTGTACACCTTCCCGTTGTGCTGGATCGGGTAGATGTCGAAATCGTCCGACTTCAAGGCAAACCCTTTCGCGCTTTACGCCGCCCCCCAACCTAGTATACGCTGGTATCCCGCCATGAAATAGCCGCCTGGAGGGTAAAGCTTGGTTCTCCGCGACATCCTGGCCCGGAACGTCCGCGTCCACCCCGACCGTGTCGCCTTGGCGCTGGCCGAGGAATCCGTCACCTACCGGGAGCTTTCGGCGCGCGTGACCCGCCGGGCTTCCGCCCTCCGGAGCTTCGGGATCGGAAAAGGCGACCGGGTGGCGGTGCTGATGCGCAACTCGCCTGTTTACTTTGAACTGCTGTATGCCATCACGCGGATCGGGGCCATCCTTGCGCCGCTCAACGAATTGCTGATCGCGAGGGAACTCGCGGCGATCCTCCGGCACGCCGAGGCAAAGGCCCTCCTCTTTTCCGAAGAGTTCGGGGACAAAGTCGAACGGATCCGGCCCGGCTTGTCCTCCGTCACCCGCTTCGTTTCCATCGAACGGGACTTCCCCGACCGCGGCGGTCCGGAGGAAAGAGAGACGGTTCCCCCCGGCCTTCCGGCCGAGGAGGTTCCTCTCTCCGAGTCCGACATCGCGATCCTGATCTACACCAGCGGAACGTCCGGGGTACCTCGAGGGGCGATGCTGTCCCACGGGAACCTGGCAGCCGCATCCGTGTCAGCGGCGCTCGAGCTCGGCCTGTCCCCCAACGACGTCTATCTCTCCTGTACACCGCTTCCGTTCATGGGGGGAACGGGGCGACATCTCCGCTTCCAGTACATGGGAGGCACGATCGTCATTCTGCAGGACCTCGATCCAGAAGAGGTGCTCCGTACGATCGAGCGGCGCAAGATCACCCACGTTCTCCTGACCCCCACGATGATGGCCCGGATTCTCGACCTGCCCACCGCTTCCCGGTTCAACCTCGCCACCCTGAAGACGGTTCTCTACGGCGGGGCGTCGATCCCGATCGAATTGCAGAAGCGCGCCATAAGGTTCTTCCGGTGCGGGCTGGTCCAGTCCTACGGTCAGGTCGAGTCGGCGGGGGTTCTCACGTTCCTGCACGCCGAGGACCACTCCCTGGAAGAGAGCGCCCCCTACATGCGGAAGCTGATGTCGATCGGCAAGGAAGCGATCGGCGTCGAGGTCCGGGTCGTGGACGAGTCCGGCCGGGAGGTCCTCCCCGACCAGATCGGCGAAATCGTCGCGCGCGGCCCGAACATCTTCGACGGATATTTCAGGGACCCGTCCTCCACCGCCGAAATGCTCCGGAACGGCTGGCTCCGCACGGGGGACATCGCTTCCGTGGACGAGGAAGGGTACATTTACATCGTGGACCGGAAGCGGGACATTCTGATGGTCGGGGGGATCTCGGTCTATCCGCGGGAGATCGAGGATGTCATCGCGGAGCACCCCGCCGTAAAGGAAGCGGCGGTCATCGGGCGGCCCGACTATATCCTCGGGGAAGTTCCGGTCGCCGTCGTCGTTCTGAAGGAGGGGGCTCAGGCCGATGCCTTGGACCTCCTTGCACACTGCCGCGAAAACATGGCCCCCTTCAAGGTTCCCGAGTCGATCGAGTTCATTCCCGCCCTGCCCCGGAACAGCCAGGGTAAAGTCCTCAAGGTCAAACTGAAGGGGAAGGAGATCTCCGGGGCTATTCCCCGAACACCTCGGCGGTGAAGGCATACAGCTCAGCCCCCTCCCTCCACTCGTCGGGAGGAAGACCCGCCTTCCGGCACACGTTGGAAAGGAATGCCTGGCGGTCCCACCCGCACTCCGTGGCCACCTGCGGCAGGAGAAGGCCGCGGCGCTCCCCCTTCCGGATCATCAGGCCATGGACGCCCACTTCGACCTCCTCCGGCCGGGCCGGAACCAGGGGAGTGAGGACGGAAATCTCAATGTTGACCGAGTCGATTTCGGAAGGCCCCACCGGGGGAAAACGCGGATCCTCCGTCGCCGCCGCCACGACGCACTCCTGGATCGTCCGGTACAGGGGGGCCACAGCGAAGGTATACCCGATGCACCCTCGAAGATGCCCTTTCTGCTTGAGTGTCACGAATGCCGCTCCCGGCGCGGACAGCTTGGGAGAGGCGGGAGCCTCCTCCGGCACCTCCCCTTTCCGGACAAACGACGACGCGGTACGGCGGGCGATCGCCAGCAACTCCATGCGCTCCTCTTTCGTCAGGTAGGGCGGCATCAGCCCGATGGGGCGAAAATGGAGTCCACGCAGGCATCGGGCATGATCAGGTCGTGGATGTCCCCAAGGATCTCGATCCTCCCCTGCACCCCGATGAAGACGGGGACGATCTCGGGGTCGAACTGGGTCCCGGAGCAGCGGAGGATCTCCTTGTTCGCGGCCTCCAGCGAGAGCGCCTGCCGATAGGCGCGGGTGGAGGTCATGGCGTCGAACGTATCGGCGACCGCCATGATGCGCGATTCCACCGGGATATCGCCCCCCGCGAGACCGGCGGGATATCCTCTCCCGTCGAAACGCTCGTGGTGATGCAGGACCATCGGGAGAAGGGGCCGGAAGAACGGGATGGGCTGAAGGATCCGGGTTGCCACCTCGGGGTGCAGGGTGATCTCCCTGAACTCCTCGTCCGTCAGTCTTCCCGGCTTGTTGAGGATCACCTCGCGGACTCCGATCTTCCCCAGATCGTGGAGCACCGTGGCCTGGCGGAGGAGCTCGATCTTCTCCTGCTGGAGATGCATCGCCTTCCCGATGGCCACGGAATACATGGTTACCCGCTGGGAGTGGCCCCGCGTATAGAGATCCTTGGCTTCCAGGGCCTTGATCAGGGCGTCGATCGACCGGACGTACATGGAGTTGATGAGGTCGGTCTGCTCCTTGACCTTCTTCTCCAGGTTCGCCTGGTAATCCTGGATCTCTTGCTCGAGGGCTTTTTTCCGTATGGCATTCTCGATCGTGATGAGCAGGACGTCGAAATTGAACGGCTTGGTGATGTAATCGCAGGCCCCGATCTTGATTGCGGCCACCGCGGTGTCGAGTTCCGAGTGGGCCGACATCACGATGCCCGCGATGTCGGGGAACCTCGACGTCGACTCCCGGAGGAGGGTGATACCATCCATCTCCGGCATCCGGATATCGGTAAGGAGGACGGAGTAGCCCCCGGCGGCCAGCTTGGCCAGCGCGTCCTTCCCGTTGATTGCTTCCCCTACCGAATATCCTTCAATTTCAAGGCGTTCTCTGACAATCGTTCGGATGGACTCCTCGTCGTCGACGACGAGGACCGCCTTCCCGTTACCGTTTGCATGGTAGGAGCGATGTCCTGTCAGCGGCATAAGATTCACGATGATACTCTTCGGCAACAAGGGGATAATATTTAATCTTATTTCTTCGGTGGGATTTCGACGTTTTCAAACATTGAAGCGGACCTGGAAAATATCCCCGTCCCGGAGGACGTACTCCTTTCCTTCCAGCTTCAACTTCCCCTCGGCTCTCGCCTTCGCCATTGTCCCGCACCGAAGAAAGTCCTCAAATCCGATGACTTCCGCCCGGATGAACCCTTTCTCCAGGTCGGAATGGATTCTTCCCGCCGCCATGAGGGCCGTGGCGCCCCGCCGGATGTTCCAGGCGCGGACCTCGTCCTCCCCCACCGTCAGGAAGCAGATGTGGTCCATGGCATCGAAAGCCCCCCGGACCAGCTTCTCGCGTGCGCCGCGCACGATTCCCATTTCCTTCAGGAAATCGGCCTGTTCGGCTTGGGATAGCTGGGAGATCTCCTCCTCGATCTTGGCCGAGAGGCGCACGAGGGGGATCTCTCGATCCCGTGCGACGGAGTTCAGCTCCGGGTACGGCTCTCCGGCAAGGTCTCCCTCCCCCACATTCAGCACCAGGAGCAACGGGACCCGGCTGACGAACCGGAATCCCGAGAGGATGCGGAGCTCCTCGCCCGAGAAAACCACTTTGCGGAGAGGAACCTCCCTTTCGAGGGAGGCGATCGCCTTGTGAAGGGTCGTCCATTCGATGTCCCGGCGCGCCTCCTTCGTCATCCGCTCGATCCGCTTCTGCGCGATCAGGTAATCGGACAGCGTCAACTCCGACTCGATCGCCCGGAATCCCTTGACGGGATTGAGCCCCTCCGGAGGCGCCGGGTGGAAATCGTCCGAGAACCCTCTAAGGACGATGGCTAGGACCTCCGCCCCTTTGATCCTCACCAAGGTTTCGGGGGAGAGCAACTCGTCCTCCTTCACGTCGATGTCCTCGAACGTAATGGATACGTGGGTCGCTTTTTTGAGCCGGAAAATGTCCGCCAGCCGGTCCACCCGCTCATCGGGTACGCGGATCGTGCAAATCCCGGCCGACGGGCCTTTCACGGAGGTGTCTCCCCCTCCGGGCAGGGCGCGGAAGAGCGTGCTCTTGCCGGTGCCGGCTTTCCCGAAGATTCCGACCCTCATCGGTCTCGTGTCTCCTCGTCCGGGATTCCCTCGAACAGGTCGCTCTCCGGCAGGTTCACCCGGGAAAGCCGCGTTTTCGCCAGTACGTAGGTTTCCATTCGGGCGAACTCCCGGTACCCTTCCCTGGAGAGGATCCGTTCGGAATCCCGGCCTTGCGTCCGGTGGCAGGAAAACGCCTCGACTTTTCTCTCGACGTAGGCCGAAGTGTCCACGAACGTGGTGAGTTTTTCCTTCGGCACCCCCGCCAGCGGGACGTTCCACGCATCCAGGATTTCCTGCGCGATCTCGAACTGGTACAGCTTGAACGGCATCCACGGGGCGACGCCGTCGACCAGCTGGTGGGGGAACCGCAACGGGTCCGCCGCGGCGTCGAACGCCTCCCGGGCCACCTCCGACATCACGATGTGGTCGGGGTGCCGGGAAATCCCTTCCGGCCCGAAGCCGATAAGGACGTGGGGGCGGATCCAGCGGATCTGCTCGACCGCCTTCTCGACGAGCAGCGAACGCGGAGTGTGGAGGAGCTGTCCGTCCAGGAACCCGAGGAAAACGACTTTCCGGATCCCGAGGATCCCGGCGGCGCAGAGAAGCTCCGCGGCGCGGACCTCTCCCAGGTGCTCCCGGTCGGTGACGGGCGGCTCTCCGACCATTCCGGCCTGCCCCTTCGTCGCCGTCGCGAGGTACGCGTCGACCCCCTCGCTCGAATATTTTGCGATGGTTCCCCCCGGTCCGAACGTCTCGTCGTCGGGATGCGCCAGGAGGAGCAGGATCCTTCGCTTCAATTCCGGGAATCCTCTCCGGGTTTCTTCGATGCTGTGAGAGCTTAAAGATAGCACAAAGGGTTCCTTGCCTGCACCGGCCAGGGGAACCCCGATCCTTTCCCCTTGGTAATGAAGGAGGCGCGACCGTCATGGAGAATTCTGAAAAATGAAGAGACGCTTTCGCGAAGCAGGGGATGGAAGAGTTCGCCGGTGTCCCGCTATGTGTCGTCCATAGTATGCAAAGGAGGAAGATCCTCCCGCGGGGATTTTCCCTGATGTTCACAAAAACCGGGGACGCCGGGTCAGGTCCCCGGCGTCCCTCCTCCGAAAGGCGTGGTCGGCCCCATCACCTCACCGGAGGAACCGCGACGAGCATCGGCGCGCGTTGGTTAAAAGTTGTACCCGGACTCCCCGTGCAACGAAAGGTCGAGTCCCTGGATTTCGTCCTCCTTCGCGACCCGCAGCCCCATGATCTTGTCGAGGACCTTCAGCAGGAGGAAGGTGACCGCGAAGGAATACACGAGGGACACGACGACCGCCACTGCCTGGATGGCGAGCAGCTTGGGATTGCCGTACAGCAAGCCGTTTGCGCCCCCGGCATTGACCGCCGTCGTGGCGAACACCCCGGTGGCCAGTGCCCCGAGGGTACCGCCGACGCAATGCACGCCGACGACATCCAGTGAATCGTCGTACCCGAATTTCCCCTTCAGCATCACGGCGCCGTAGCAGAGGGCGCCCGCCGCCAGTCCGATGATCAGGCCTCCGATCGGCTGCACGAACCCCGCAGCGGGTGTAATCGCGACCAGCCCGGCGACACACCCGGAGGCGGCCCCGAGCACCGTCGGTTTGCCGCGGTGGATCCACTCGGTAAATACCCAGGAAAGCGTCGCCATGGCCGCCGCCGCATGGGTATTGACGAACGCGCTGGTCGACAGGTCCCCTGCCGCAAGGGCGCTCCCGGCATTGAAGCCGAACCAGCCGAACCATAGGATCGCTGCACCGAGCACCGTCATGGGAAGGTTGTGCGGCGCCATGTTATCGATGCCGAATCCCTTCCGCTTCCCGACGACGAGCGCCGCGGCGAGGGCGCTGACCCCGGAGGTGATATGGACGACCGTGCCTCCGGCAAAGTCCAGCGCTCCCAGATTTCGGATCCATCCCCCGATCCCCCACACCCAGTGCGCGATGGGATTGTAGACCAGCAGCGCCCATAGGAGAGTGAACACGAGGAAGGTGGAAAATTTGAATCGCTCAGCGAACGCCCCCGTGATCAGGGCCGGGGTGATCACTGCGAACATCATCTGGTAGATCATGAACGCCTGGTGCGGAACGGTTGCCGCATATTCCTTGAAGGGGGTCAGCCCGACGCCGTTCAGGGCGAACCAGGAGAGGTCGCCGATGATCCCCCAGCGATCCGGCCCGAAGGAGAAGCTGTAGCCGACGAGGATCCACTCCACGCTGATCAGGCCGATGATGATGAAGGACTGCATGATCGTGCCGAGGATGTTCTTCCTGCGGACCATCCCGCCGTAGAAGAGCGCCAGCCCGGGAGTCATGAGCATGACCAGGGCCGCCGATACGAGCAGCCATGCCGTGTCGCCGGTGTTCATTCGGATTTCCTCCTTGGCGGAAAGGGATGGGTGCCGACATACCATGAACGGGCAACGACCGTGCCATCTCGTGAACCCGTTGGATTTCCAGCGGTTACCCGATTCCTTTCCCGGACCAGGAAAGACATAAATGTCATAAACACGACATTACATGCATGTTGCGCACAAGGGTAAGGACTTTGCCGCTCCCGGGATGGCCCCGCTTTCCGACGGACGACATTCCGGGCCGAGAATGCGGTGTCGACCGCGCATTCTCTCTTTCGGAGCCGGCTCAGGCGCACGGAAAACGATCCGCGGCCCGAATTCCCATGGATTGCGAGAATCACTTGCATTACAATTTTCCAACAACCAATTTTTCTTCCTCTCCCCACAAGGAGCCCGCGATGACCGAGCCGCTTTATTCTTCCTGCATACGGGGGGCAAGAAGCGTTCTCTCCCTGGCCCGGGCTTCCCTTTCCTACCACCTCGCCCGGCGGGGCGCGGACGCTCCCATTGGGTATCCCGACACGGCGTACGAACTGCCGGTCGCCTTCGGCCTGACGGACCTGAACGTCACGACCCTCGGCGGCGCCGAAAAGCTCCTCGGCCTGGCGGAGGGGCTCCTCCGGAATCCCCCCACGCTGGAGAATGCGCTCGACGCCGGAGCGGCCACGCTCCTCTCCGCGGAGGTGCTGGGGGCGCTCTCCCACAAGGACGGCAACCCGTTTCCGCCGCCTTCGGTGGGGTTCATCCCCGACTCGATCCTGCGCAGGCTCGGCATCTTCATGGTCGACGGCTCCGTTCCGGGGGTCGCGGTGGTCATCGGAAGGGCAACGGACCCTGCGGCCGCGGCGGCCATGATCCGCCAGTTCCAGGAGATCGGCCTCCTCGTTTTCCTGGCCGGAGACGTGGTCTCGCAGATGAACCTGGCCGGGGTGAAGTTGGGCGACGACTTCAGGACGTTCCCGCTGGGCCCGCTCCCCGCGGTCATCCACGCCGTCAACTTTGCGGTGCGGGCGGGCTTGACCTTCGGCGGCCTCGGGCGCGGGCAGACCGCCGCGATGTACAACTACCTGGGCCACCGGGTCAAGGCGTTCGTCTGCGCGCTGGGGCCCCTGGACGAGATCGCGCTGGCGGTGGCCGCCGGGGCGATCAAGGCGGGGTTTCCGGTGCTCTCGGACCAGAATGTCCCGGAGATCCCCGGTGTCCTCTTCCGACGTCCCGCCGGCGAGGAGATGGTCAGAACCGGGATGGAAGCCCGGGGGATCAAAGTCAAGATCGTCAAGGTCCCGATCCCGATCGCGTTCGGACCGGCCTACGAAGGGGAGCGGATCCGGAAGTCGGACACCCACGCCGAGTTCGGCGGCGGGCGCTCCACCGCGTATGAACTGGTCGTCTCTGCGCCACTCTCGGAGGTGCGGGACCGGGAGATCACGGTCACCGGCCCGGACATCGCTGACATCCCGAAGGGCGGGACGCTCCCCTTGGGGATCGTGGTCACGGTCGCGGGGAACCGGATGCAGAAGGACTTCGAGTCGGTGTTGGAGCGGCGGATCCACCGCATCGTCAACTACGGGGAGGGGACGATGCACGTGGCCCAGCGGGACACCACGTGGATCCGCGTGTCCGGCGAGGCGGTTGCCAAGGGGTTTACGCTGACGGACCTGGGGAGGATGCTCTACGCCAAATTGCACGCCGATTTCGAGAACATTGTCGACAGGGTATCCGTGTCGATTTCCACCGGGGAGGGGGATGTCCGGAAGGGGCTGGCGTTCGCCAAGACGGTCTACGCCGAGCGCGACGCGCGGGCGCAGACGCTGACCGACGACGCCGTGGAGGAGTTCTACTCCTGCACGCTGTGCCAGTCGTTCGCCCCCAACCACGTCTGCATCGTCGCTCCGGAACGCCTGGGCCTGTGCGGGGCCATCAACTGGCTCGACGGGAAAGCCGGCTACGAGATCACTCCGACCGGCCCGAACCAGCCGGTCAAGAAGGGCGCCTCGCTCGACCCCGTCAAGGGGGCGTGGGACGGCGTGAACGCGTTCGTCCGCGAGCATTCCCGCAACACCGTCCCCGGCTTCAACCTCTACTCGATCATGGACGCCCCGATGACCTCCTGCGGATGCTTCGAGTGCATCCTGGCGGTGATCCCCGAGGCCAACGGCGTGATGGTGGTCAACCGCGAGTTCGCGGGCGCCGGGACGCCGTGCGGCATGGGGTTCTCGACGCTTGCCGGCTCGGTCGGTGGAGGCATCCAGACCCCCGGCTTCATGGGCGTGGGGAAGCATTACCTTCTCAGCAGGAAGTTCCTGGGCGCCGAGGGGGGGCTCCCCCGCCTCGTGTGGATGACGAAGGAGATGAAGGAGCAGCTCGGGACGGACCTGCGGGTCCGGGCCGCCGAGATCGGGATGCCGGACCTGGTCGACAAGATCGCCGACGAGACGATTGCGAGCACTCCCGACCGGCTGGTCGAGTACTTGAGGAAAGTCGGGCACCCGGCCCTCTCGATGCCGCCGCTCCTATGACGATCCCGTCGGCCGCGCGGTGCTATCCGGGGAGGATCCTTTCCGTTACCCTGCCGGCGGCGCCGGGAGGAACCCCCGTGACCGTCGGCGGACAAAACGCCCTCCCGTTGGTTCCCGAGGG
The DNA here is from genome assembly GCA_001798885.1 of Deltaproteobacteria bacterium RBG_16_64_85. Lineage (NCBI taxonomy): Bacteria > Deltaproteobacteria > Deltaproteobacteria bacterium RBG_16_64_85. Next base: position 27,155 of record MGQW01000094.1, on the reverse strand, counting down.
AGACCGGCCGCACCGGGCGGCGGTCGGGATGGAGGTCGGTACCGGGGTATGCGAGCCGCCTCCCTCCCTCGCGCGGGCGGTGGAAAACCGGGAAAAAGACCCGGTCTCCTTCGCGAAAGCCTGCGTGGAGGAGTGGGGGGCGCAGTTTCTCTTCCTCTCCCTCTCCGGATGCCACCCCGACGGCGGAGGACAAACGGTTTCGCTGGGCGCAAGGATCCTGCGGGAGGTTCTCACCGCGGTACCCTGTCCGGTGATCGTGGGCGGGTGCGGCGAGGAGGAGATCGATGCAAAGCTGTTCCCCGCCGTTGCGGAGGCGGCCCCCCGCCCGGTCTTCCTCTCGTATGCCGACGAGAAAAACTACCGGCTTGTCGGCGGCGCGGCGATGGCGTACGGGCACGGGGTCGTGTCGTGGTCCCCGATCGACATCAACATGGCCAAGCAGATCAACCTGCTCCTGTCGGACATCGGCGTCCCGGCCAGGCGAATCCTGATCGACCCGCTCACGGGAGGGCTGGGGTACGGGCTCGAATACACGTTCTCCATCGTGGAACGGATCCGGCTGGCGGGGTTGGGCGGCGACGGGATGCTCGCCCTCCCCGTGCTGTGCCACCTGGGGGACGCGTGGAAAGCGCGGGAGGCCGTGGAGGTTTCCGAACCCTCCTGGGGGGACGTAGTCGTCCGCGGCCGCCGGTGGGAAGAGGCGACCGGCTGGGCCTGCCTGGCCGCGGGTGCGGACCTCCTGGTGTGCAGGCACCCGGAGAACGTGGCGGCATTCCGGGGGATGGCATGGCGCTGACCGCCCTCGAAATCTACAAGCTGCTCCCCAAGACCAACTGCAAGGACTGCGGATTCCCCACTTGTCTCGCGTTCGCGATGCAGTTGGCGGGAGGAAAAGAAAAGATCGAGAAGTGCGAACACGCCTCCGAGGAGGCCAAGCAGACGCTCGGCGCGGCCTCGGCGCCCCCCCTCCCCAAGGTTCTCGTGGGGACCGGCGACCGGACCGTCACGCTGGGCGACGAAGTGGTGCTGTTCCGGCACGAGAAGACCTTCTACCACCCGACCGCCATCGCGGTGTCGGTTTCCGACGCGCTTTCGGAGGAAACCCTGCGGGAGCGCGTGCGGGGCATCTCGGCACTTTCCTTCGAGCGGGTAGGACAGGCCCTTTCCGTCGACCTGGTGGCGGTGCGATGCGAATCGGGCGACCCGGCGCGTTTTGCCGCGGCCGCGGCGTCGGCGCTTGCGACGGGCGGCAAGCCGCTCCTGCTCGTCGGCCCCTGTGCCGTCCTCGAGGCTGCCGTCGGGGTGGCGGGAACCTCCCGGCCGCTGTTGTGCCCCCCTCCCGAGGAAACGGGGAACGGTGCGAGGCTGGCCGCGTCGGGGAAGCTACCGCTCGTGGTGCGCGCACGGGGGATCGAGGGGCTCGCGAAAGCGCTCGCAATCGCCCGGACGGCGGGGGCGACGGATCTTGTCGCCGACCCGATGTCCGCCGACGCGTTGCAGGCCGTCGCCGATTCCGTCTTCATCCGCAGGCTCGCCATCACGCACCGGGCGAGAGAGATCGCGTACCCGACCGCATTCGATCTCGGGCAGGGGTTCCCGCAACCTTTCGCGGCCGCCTGCCTCCTCGTATCCAAATACGGCTCGCTCCTTGTGCTCGACACCGCCGACCCCGCGGAGATCTTCCCGATCCTCACGCTTCGACAGAACCTCTTCACCGACCCGCAGCGCCCGATCCAGGTGGAGCCGGGGATCTACCCCATCGGGAAAGTCACTCCCTCCTCGCCGGTCCTCGTCACCACCAACTTCTCCCTGACCTACTTCACGGTGCGCAGCGACGTCGAATCGGCGAAAACTCCGGCGTACCTGCTGATCGCGGAGTGCGACGGGATGTCGGTGCTCACCGCCTGGGCGGCGGGGAAATTCACCGCCGAGAGCATCGCGAGGATCCTGACCGAGAGCGGCATCGCCGAGCAGGTCGGGCATCGGACGCTCATCCTCCCCGGAATGGTGGCGCGCCTTTCGGGGAAGATCGAGGAGCTCGCACCGTGGCGCGTTCTGGTCGGGCCTCAGGAGTCCTCCGCGCTCCCCTCCTATCTCCGCCGGCTGCCGCCGGCGGCGTTCGCGGCGGCCCATGGGTGACTCCTCCGGCGGGCGCCTCCGGTTCCTCCCGGAGGGCGTTACCACATCTCTTTCCACCGGAGAGACGATCCTCGCTCACGCGATTCGCGCGGGGGTGGCGATCCTCTCGCCGTGCGGCGGCGAGGGTCGCTGCGGCAAGTGCCGCGTCGCCGTGACCGGAAACATCCGGGGCGACAGCGATCCCGGTATCCTTTCCCCGGAGGATCGCCGCTCCGGGATCCGCCTCTCCTGCCGGTGCGTTCCCCTTGACGGCGAGGTGGGCGTCACGGTTCTCCCGGAGAGCCGCCCCGCTCGCCTGTCGGCGTACATCGACGGAAGGGAGATGGCGGAGAACGGCCCGTATCTCCCCTTTCACGTGGTCCCCGAGAAAGGGACCCCCCTTGGGGTAGCCCTCGACGTCGGAACCAGCACGTTGGCGGGTGTCCTGATCGACCTCCGGGACGGGGCCGTACTGGCCCGCGCCACGGCAGACAACCCGCAAATGGTCTGCGGGGAGGACCTGATCTCGCGGATTGTCTACGGGGAGGAGAACCCCGACGGGTTTCCCCTCCTGCGCCGCCTTCTTCTGCGCGGCCTGGACAAGGTGATCGCCGACCTGCTCGCCTTCTCCCCCGAGCCCGGGAAGATCGTCGAGGTCACCGCGGCGGGGAACACGGTCCTCTCCCACATCCTCTACGGCCTCTCCCCCGCGCCGGTCCGCCGGCCCCCCCACCGGCCCACGCTCAAGGAATACCCCGTAAAGACGGGAAAGGAGCTCGGCGTCTCCAACGCCCCTTCCGCCCGCTTCCGGATCTTCCCCTCCATCGGGGGATTCGTCGGCGGGGACATCGTCGCCGGGATCCTGGCTTCCGGCATGCACCGGTCGGAGGCCGTGTCGCTCCTTTTCGACGTGGGAACCAACGGCGAGGTGGCGTTGGGCAACCGGGAGTTCCGGATCGCCTGCTCCTCCTCGGCGGGCCCGGCGTTCGAGGGAGGAGAAGTAGCGTGCGGGATGCGGGCTTATCCCGGGGCGATCGAGTCGGTCCGGATCGACCCGGAGAGCCTGGCGGCCGAGTACACCGTGATCGGCAGCGGGAAGCCCGCGGGGGTGTGCGGCTCGGGCATCCTCGACCTGTGCGCGGAGCTCTTCCGGGCGGGGCTCATCGACCGGACGGGTCGCTTTGTATCGCGCGCCGGCGCCCCCTTCCGCGAGACGGAGCGCGGGAGAGCCTTCGTCGTCGTGGAGGCGGACCGGAGCGCCACCGGTGCGGACATCTCCTTCACCGCTTCCGACCTGAAATGCGTCATCCGGACGAAGGCGGCGCTGTGCGCCGCGGCGGACGCTCTCCTGCAGGTGGTCGGGCTCTCCCGGGAGGAGGTGGAGCGGGTCTATATCGCCGGGGGATTCGGCAACTTCCTCGACCTGCGGTCGGCGCTCACGATCGGGGTCTTCCCGCCTTTTCCGCTGAAGAAATTCGTCCCCCTCGGGAACGCCTCTCTGGCAGGGGCGATCGGGGCGCTGCGCAGCCGGAAACGGTGGGAGGAGGCGGCCGCGCTGGCCCCCTCCACGGCCTACCATGACCTGTCCTCCGACCCCGCCTTCATGGACCTCTACCAGCGCGCCCTGTTCCTCCCGCACACGGATGTCGAGAGCTACCGCGCAAACCTCTCCCCGGAGATCGCAAGGTGATGAACGACCTCCCGCCGTTCCTGGCGACCGGCGTGGGCAGCCTGCCACACACCGATCCCGACAAGGCGGTGCGCCTCGTCCTTTCAGGCTTCCGGGAGATCCCGTGCTGGCCCCAACTCCCTCGCAGGACCTTTCTCGAGAACATGTACGTCCAGGTTGCAGCCGGGCTGCCGGGAGCGAACATCGAAGGGGGGAAGCTATTCGTGGAAGGAGGGGAAGGCGTGCTGCCCGAAGCCGAGGCCTTCTACGAACGGTTCCTCTCGGAGGACACGGCTTCCTTCGCCATCCCTGAGGAAAGGGCAGCCGCGCTGCACCGCTTCCTGGAGGATGCGAACGGCCCGTATCCCGCCGTCAAGGGGCAGGTCACGGGCCCGGTCTCCTTCGGCCTGATGATCACCGACCGGCAGAAGAAGCCTGTCTTCTACGACCCCGTCGGCAGGGACGTCCTGGTGAAGCACCTTCTCCGCGTCGCCCAGTGGCAGGTCGCCGCGCTCTCCCGCCTTTCCCCCAACGTCATCCTCGTCCTGGACGAACCGTACCTCGCCTCGGTGGGCTCCGCCATCCTCTCCCTGGGAAAGGAAGAGGTCATCGGCTGCCTCAACGAAATCTTCGATGGCTTGCCGGGGGCGCTGTGCGGCGTGCACTGCTGCGCGAACACCGATTGGGGTCTGGTCCTTTCCTCGCGGGTGGGATACCTGTCCTTCGACGCCTACGAGTACGCCGATTCCCTCCTGCTCTATCCGGAGGAGGTGAAGGCGTTTCTTCGCCGCGGGGGAAAGCTCGCCTTCGGGATCGTGCCGACGTCAGCCGAGGGGATCCGCCGCGAAACCCCGGAAACGCTGGCCGAAAGGATGGAGTCCATCCTGCGGAAATTCGAGGCGCGGAAGATCTCCCGCGAAGATGTGATCCGTGCGGCGTTCCTTACCCCCGCCTGCGGACTGGGCACTCTCTTGGAGGAGGAGGCGGAACGTGCGGTCCGCCTGGCCGGCGAGCTCTCCGCCCTTCTGCGGCGCCGGCACGGAGGCACGGCGAGGTGACGCTCATGATTGCCATCGCCGGGAAGGGGGGGGTGGGAAAGACCACCTGTTCGGCGCTGCTGCTGCGCGCCCTGGCCGCGTCGGGCGTCCGGCCGCTCCTGGCGGTGGACGCCGACCCCAACGCCAACCTCCACCTGCTCCTGGGGTTCCCCGCGCCAAAGGGGCTGGGATCGCTTCGGGAGGAGCTCCTTGCCTCCCGCGACGGGGCAACCTCCAAGGAAGCGCTCCTCGAAGCGATGGTCCAGCAGCGGGTCGCGGAAGGGAAGGACGTCGATCTCGTCACGATGGGCCGCGGTGAAGGGCCGGGGTGCTACTGCTACGTGAACAACCTCCTGCGCCAGTCACTCTCCCGTCTCGCCGGCGGTTATGAAGCGGCCGTCGTCGACAACGAGGCCGGGATGGAGCACCTCTCCCGGCGCAACCTGCGCCGGATCGACCAACTGGTGCTCGTCGCCGACCCTTCCCCACGCGGGATTTCGGCCGCTTGCGCCATCCGCGAACTGGCGGACCAGCTTGCCCTCCCCGTCGGCAAGGTCTGGCTTCTCCTCAACCGGCCGTATGCCGCGGGGGACCGAGGAGACGCGCCTTCCCTCCCGATCCCGCTCCTGGCCGCGATCCCGCACGACCCGACGCTGCCCGCCTGGGAGGCGTCCGGCCGCTCCTTCCTCGATCTGCCGGACAGTTCCCCGGCCGCTTCCGCGATGTTCGGGGCCATCCGGAGCCTGGTTCCGGGGAACGCGCGATGAAGATCCTCTTCTCGGTGCAGGGCAGGTATGGGGAACGGGTAGCCGAAAACGTCCGGGCGAACGGCCCGAAGGAGTGGGAGGTTGCCGTGCTGCGGCTTCCCGCCCACCTCCCGTTGGTAATCGACGATCCGGACGAGTTCCTTCCCTCCCCGCTGCCCCCCTCTGACCTGCTCGTCTCCCTCCACGAGAGCCCCGGCGCGGCGGAGCTCATCCCCGATATCGCCAAGGGCTGCGGCGCCGGAGCGGTGCTGGCCGCGGTGGACGACCGGACCGCCTGCCCCACCGGCCTGGAGAACCAGATCCGCAAGCGGCTCGCCGCCATGGGCATCGCCCACGCCTTCCCCCGCCCTCTGTGCGGGTTCGACGGCGGTCCGGACAGGCGGCTCGATGAATTCGCGGCGAAGTTCGGACGGCCGAAGTTCCGGGTCGAACGGGACGGGGACCGGGTGACGTCGGTCGAGGTCCTGCGCGACGCGCCGTGCGGGTCGGCGAAATTCGTCGCGTCCATCCTCTCCGGAGTCCGCATCACGGAAGCGCCCGACACCGGGGCGCTGCGGCACCACCACCATCCCTGCCTCGCGTCGATGGAGATCGACCCCGGTCTTCAGGACACGATCATGCACTTGTCCGGCTACATCGTGCGCGCTGCGATCAAGTCGGCGCTGAAGGAGTAACCGACTAACCCCTGTAGAGGTCGAGGACTTCCCGCACGACCCGGATCAGCGTGTCGGCTCGGTACGGCTTGGGGAGGAATGCGGAGGCCCGGTAGGTCTCCCCCGACGGGTAACCGCTGGACAAGATGACCTTTGCGTGCGAGTTGAGGTTGCGGATCCGCGTCAGGACCTCGGACCCGGACAGGTGCGGCATCGTGAGGTCCAGGATCACGAGGTCGAACCGGTCCCGCTGCCGGATGTAGAGGTCGACCGCCTCCTGCCCGTCGGCCGCCGTCACGACGGAATAGCCGTGGATCTCGAGGATCTGCTGCGCGAAGTTCCGGATCATCTCCTCGTCATCCACCAGGAGGATCGTTTCCTTCCCCGTCCTCGCCTTGGCTTTTTCCGGGGGCGGGAGTTTCTCTGCCTGCCGTTCTTCCGCCCGCGGCAAGTAGGCATGGAAGGTCGTCCCCTTCCCCGTCTGGCTTTCCAGAGTGATCCACCCCTCGTGCTGCTTCATGATGCCATACACGGTGGAGAGCCCGAGACCCGTTCCCCGTCCCAGTTTCTTCGTGGTGAAAAACGGCTCGAAGATCCGCCGCTGGGTCGCCTTGTCCATGCCGGAACCGTTGTCCGAAATCGACAGGACGACGAAATCCCCCCGGCGCGCGTAGGGGTGCTGCCGGCAGTATTCCTCCCCGATGGCAGCATTTCCCGTGAGAATTCGGATCCTGTATCTTCCCGACGGCTCTTCGGTGCGTGGTTTCCCTTCCAGGCACTCCATGATCGCGTCCCGGGCGTTCACGCAGAGGTTCATCATCACCTGGTGCATCTGGTTGGGGTCGGCTTTCGCCAGCCAGAGATCGCCGGTGAGAAAGGTCTCCACTTCGATCCGTTTGTCGATCGCCTGAGCAAAAAGGTCCACGACCTCCTGCGCCAGTTTCCCCAGGTCGATGGCCCGCCGCTCCGAGGGGGAGCGACGGGAAAAGTCCAGGAGCTGGCGGACCATGTTGGCAGCCCGCTCCGAAGCCTTGATCGATTCCTGGATGGGAAGCGCCGCGAGGGACTCGGGAGGGATGGCCTCGCTGGCCAGGTCGAGGTTCCCGAGGATCCCGGTGAGGATGTTGTTGAAGTCGTGGGCGACCCCACCGGCAAGCGTGCCCACGGCTTCCATCTTTTGCATCTCGATGATCTGCCGCTCCAGGCGGCGGCTTTCCGTGACGTCGGTGCCGGTCGCGATCACCGAGGTCACTTGCCCGGCCGAATCCCGAAGGGCCGCGTGGTTCCAGACCACCAGCCGTTCCTCGCCCGTCCTCGACACGATCGGGAACTCGAGGTTGGACGGAACGTTGCCTTTGAGTACGTCTGCGAATGCCCTCAGGTAGGAATCCCGCGCCGTCCCGGAGATCAGCAACCCGGCCATCTCCCGGCCGGAGACCTGCTCCCCGTGGTATCCCGTCATCTCCTCGAATTGGCGGTTGACCAGGAGAACCTCTCCGCGGGGGCCCAGCTGCGCGACGAGGACCCCGGCGATGGCGAGGATCTTCGCGGAGAAATCGCGCTCCTTGCGCAGATCCTCCAGAAACTGTTTCCTCTGGGTAATGTCCCGAAGGATGATCATCCCGAGCGGCCCGCTGAACTTCGGGATCCAAGTCGCCTTTTTGTACTCCCTGGGGAGCCACGTGGCGATGACTTCCCCGCTGAAGGAGGATCCGTCCTTTCGCAGGATTTCCGCCTCCCACTCGAAGCGTCCGCCGTCCTCGCCGCCGCCGCGAAGGCTCCTCGCCATCTCCGGCTTCTCTTGTGAATCCTTGAGGATCACGGCGGGATCCATCCCGACGAGCTCTTCCTCCCGGTATCCGAGCATCGCCGCCGCCGCGAGGTTGACCCGGACGACCTTCTCTCCACGAACGAGAATCACACCGTCCCGCTGCGTCCGAAGGAGGTCGTCGTACGCCCCTTTCGCGCAAACGAAGAATTCGTACCGCCTCGCGCTCTGAACGGCCCCTCCGACGCGGTGGGCCAGCGCGGAGACGGCCTCCATCTCCAGCCGGTCGAAGGCGGAACGGGCGTCCGCGTAGATGGTCAGCGCCATCGGCTGCTGCCCGTCGGGTTCGATGCGAACGGAGGCCGCGCTGCGGACGCCGGATTCCGCGAGGACCTTCTCCCATGCCGCCATGCGGGGGTTCCTCCGCATGCGGTTCACAACGCACGCCTCTCCCGTTCGAAGCGCACGACCCGTGGGCCCCTGCCCTTCCGGGGCATCGTCCCACCGGATGGCAGCGCTCGTGAGGGGCGCTTCCCCCTCTCCCGCGTGTTTCACGACCCGGACGGAGCCATCGAGCTCCCCGGCAGCGATCCATGCCAGGCGGTATCCTTTGCGCCGCGAAAGCACCTCGCACACGTTGAACAGGATCCGGTTTTCATCCAGGACGCCGATCAGGGACTGGTCCACCTCGGAGATCAGCCGGAACCGGCCCTCCAGCCGCTCCTTCAGGAGGAACCACCGCTCGGTGAGCGCGAACCCGGATGCCAGGAGGAAGGAAACCAGCAGGGAGAACCTCTCCACCGTGGGGTCGAAGATTCCGGAGGCGGTTTCGGAGAGGCTGCCGGCAAGTGCGTACACCCGAAGCCCTCCCAGGATGAGAAGCCCCAGAGAAACCAGGATCCAGGGGCGCCCCAGCCGGCGGGTATAGACGAACCGGACCGAAAGAAACGCCGCGAGAAACTGGAAAAATGCTGACCCGACGAGGATCGCGATCACGTAATCTCTCCCAGGGATAGCTCCCTGACCCTCCGATTCCCTCTATTTATCGGTTTTTTATCGCCCTTTATTTAGTCCATTTTCCGAAAAAATCCTATTCTTCTCCGGTACCTCCATCCTTTAAACTGTTACCGTCATCTAACACCTGAAGAACACTTCCGGGGACAGGAGGAAACGATGGGACAGGTAGTTCACACCTCGCGGATCGTCATCACGCGGGAAAAAGGCCCGACGCGAAAGGCGATGATCGAGGGGTTCGCGGAACCGGTCTACTACGGCGTCCACGGCGGGATCAAGCACTTCTACAAGGTCGAGCCGGAAAAGGAGCATGCCGCCACGCTCGATCACATCGTCGGGGCGGTGGGGGGCTGAATGATGGGGACACTGGCCACGGTGCTGGCCGGAAGGAAGATCCCCACGTTCGGCGATCGGTTCAGGGCCGACGTGGAAGGAGACGTCGAGGACGTGGACGGCGTGCTGCGCATCACGAAAATCCGGGTAAAATACACGCTCAAGGTCCCCCCGGGGAAAACAGCAGACGCACGCGAGGCGCTCAAGGTTTACGAGGAGAAATGTCCCGCGGCGATGAGCGTGAAGGGGGCCATCGAGATCAGCGACTGCGCGGAGATCACCGAGTTGGCGGGGGACACCCGATGAAAGCCGCCGTATGCGAAGCCTTCGGGAAACCGCTGGTCCTTTCGGAAGTGCCGACGCCTTCCCCTGGACCCCGCGAAGCGCTGATCCGGGTGAGCGGCTGCGGGGTCTGCCACAGCGATCTCCACCTGGTCGACGGGGACTGGAAGGACTGGGGAACACCCCTGCCCATCGTTCCGGGACACGAGGCGACCGGCATCGTGGAAAAGGTGGGAAGCGAAGTGAAAACCCTCGCCCCCGGAGACCGGGTAGGCATTCCTTGGATGCAATTCGCCTGCGGGGAGTGCGCCCCCTGCAAGTCCGGGGCGGAGATGCTCTGTGCCGCCCAGAAAAGCACCGGCGTCACCGTGAACGGCGGCTACGCGGAGTTCGTCAAGGCGCCTGCGGCCTTTACCCACAGGATACCGGAGGGTCTCGACCTCGTGGAGGCGGCTCCCCTTCTGTGCGCCGGGATCACGGTCTTCGCGCCGCTTCGCCGGGCGGGGAACCTGGCCGGGAAAACCGTCGCGGTGGCGGGGATCGGCGGACTGGGACACCTGGGGCTTCGCATGGCGTCCGCGATGGGGGCGCGGGTCGTGGCCATCCTCCGCGGGGAAGAGAAGATTCCCCTCGCGAGGCAGATGGGGGCCAGCGAGATCATCGATGCGGAAAAGGAGAAGATCGGGAAACGGCTTTCCTCGATGGGAGGAGCGGACCTGATCCTGCTGACGGGGATCTCCGCCCGCCTCTTCGAGCAGTGCATCCCGGGCCTGGGCCCCAACGGGACCCTCGTGGTGCTGGCGGCCATCGCGGAGAAAGCCTCCCTGATCCCCGCGGGCCTCATCACGGGGCAGAAGCACATCTGCGGCTCCGTGATCGGCACACGGGACGACATGGACGCCATGCTGCGGTTTGCCGCCGACCACGGGATCGCGCCGCTGGTGGAGCGGCATCCGCTGAAAAACACCAACGAGGTCCTGGAGAGGCTGCGCAAAGGGAAGGTCCGACTCCGCGCCGTGCTTACCCCCTGATGTAGGGCAGGCCGGCATTGCGCCGGCCTGCCCTTGTCCACCTTGACGATGCGCGCCTTGCCGCACAGGAGGAAACCGTGAAAGCCATCCGCGTCCACCAGTACGGCGAACCCGAGAACCTCGCGATGGAGAACCTCCCCGTTCCGAAACCCGGCAAGGGGGAGGCGCTCGTCAAGCTCGAGGCGATCGGGGTCAATTTCATCGACGTCTATCAGCGGATGGGGCTCTACCGATCCCCCCTTCCCTTTACCCCGGGCAACGAGGGGTCCGGCGTCGTTGCGGAGACGGGACCCGGGGTCGGCGAGGTGGCCGTGGGCGACCGGGTCGCGTACGCCGGGGCACTCGGCTCCTACGCGGAATATGCGGTCGTCCCCTCCTGGCGGCTGATCAAGCTCCCCGACGGGGTCGACGGCGGATTGGCCGCGGCGGCGATGCTCCAGGGGATGACGGCCCATTACCTGACTCACAGCACCTATCCTCTCCAGCCCGGGGACACCTGCCTTGTTCACGCGGCGGCCGGCGGCGTCGGCCTCCTGTTGGCGCAAATGGCCAGGCGGCGGGGAGCCCGCGTGATCGGCACGGTCTCCACGAAGGAAAAGGCGGAGCTTGCACACGCGTTCGGCGCCGACGAGGTCATCCTCTACACCGAGCGGGACTTCGAGTCCGAGGTGAGACTTCTTACGGGCGGCAAAGGGGTGCAGGTGGTGTACGATTCGGTGGGGCAGACGACCTTCGAGAAGAGCCTGAACTGCCTCGCCCCCCGGGGGTACCTGGCGCTCTACGGACAGTCCAGCGGGCCCGTGCCGCCGTTCGACCCTCAGATCCTCAACACCAAGGGGGGGCTGTTTTTGACCCGGCCCTCCCTGGGCCAGTACACGGCGACGCGTGAAGAACTCCTTTGGAGGGCGAACGTCGTGCTCGGGTGGGTGGCCTCCGGGGAGCTCAAGGTCCGGATCGCCGCGAGGTTCCCGTTGCCGGAGGCGGCGGAGGCCCATCGGCAGCTTTCGGGACGGAAAACCACGGGAAAGGTCCTGCTCCTCCCGTAACCGGAAGGCACAAAGATGCCGAAGGAAAAGCCGCCCGTCACGCCGGCCGTCCGTGTCCTCCGCGCATCGAAGATCCCGTACACAGACCACCTCTACGTCTACGAGGAGAAGGGGGGAACCGCAGTCTCCTCCCGGGAGTTGGGGGTGGACGAGCACGTCGTCGTCAAGACCCTCATCCTGGAGGACGACGGAAGGAACCCGCTCGTGATGCTGATGCACGGCGACCGGCAGGTATCCACGAAGGATCTGGCACGGATCATCGGCGTTAAAACCGTGATTCCCTGCTCTCCCGAAACCGCGCTGAAACATACGGGGTACCTGGTGGGAGGAACCTCTCCCTTCGGCACGCGCAAGGAGATGCCGGTCTACATGGAAGATACGATCCTGGATCTTCCGAAGATCTACATCAACGGCGGGAAGCGCGGATACCTGGTCGGGGTCGATCCGAAAGATGTCGCCCGGATCCTGAAACCAACCCTGGTCCGGGTGGCGATTCGATGAATCCTTTCGAAAATCGTTCAGGCGGCGGAGATTTCCATCTCTTTCGTGTATCTGCCGTGGCGCGCCGCCCCGTTGCACCTGGCCCGATGATAAAAAGTACGCTGCGCCCCAGGGACATTCGCGGGAATTCCTCTCCAAGTCTTGAGGACCGGGTCCTGGAGGGCGCGTCCGTAAGAGAAGCTCAGCTCCCAGGGTTGTTTCCCGAGCGCGTTCATGGCGTTCAAATGTTCGGTTGCCTGCCCGGCGGACTGGCCTCCGGAGAGGAAGACGATGCCGGGAACGGCCGACGGGACGACCCTGCGAAGGCAACGCACGGTGGCTTCCGCTACTTCGGCAACGCTCGCCTGTTTCGGGCACTCCTTGCCGGAAAGCACCATGTTGGGCTTGAGGAGCGTCCCCTCAAGGACAACTCGGTGTTCCAGGAGCTCGGAGAAGACGAGACTCAACATCGTCATCGTGACTTCCTCGCAACGTTCGATGGTGTGGGAGCCGTCCATGAGGACTTCCGGCTCGACGATCGGTACAAGCCCTGCCTCCTGGCACAGGGCGGCATAGCGGGCGAGGGCGTGCGCGTTCGCCTTGAGGCAGTACGACGTCGGGATCCCGGCGCCGATTGCGATGACCGCTCGCCACTTCGCGAATCGGGCTCCCGCTTTGCGATACTCCACCAGGCGCTCCCGCAGACCATCGAGCCCCTCCGTGATCTTTTCCCCGGGGAACCCCGCAAGGGCCTTGGCCCCCTGGTCCACCTTGATTCCGGGGAGGATCCCCGGACGGGAAAGGACTTCCGGGAAAGGAGTCCCGTCCGAGGCCTTCTGCCGAATGGTTTCGTCGAACAGGATCACCCCGCTGATGAACTCCGAAACGCCGGGGGTCGTGAACAGAAGCTCCCGGTAAGCCCTGCGGTGTTCTTCCGTGGAAGGAACGTCGACGGCTTTCAGGCGCTTCTCGATGGTGGGAGCGCTCTCGTCGGCTGCGAGAATCCCCTTGCCGGCCGCGACGAGAGAACGGGCGACGGATCCGAGTTCGTGCGCCGGCATGAGACCACCCCCAAACGGTATTGTACCTTTCGATTCCTCCCGTGATCCAAGGGTTTCATCCCCCTCGTCTCGCTGCCGGTTCCCCGGCACGTTGCCTCCCCGGTTGGAATTGGCCGGCCGATATGCCAGTCTGGAAGCTATGCGCATCGCCCTTGTGAACACCAACCGGATCCAACCGCCGATCGCGCCGATCGGGCTGGATTACGTGGCCGAGGCGCTCGCCGCATCCGGGCAGGAGGTGGAAATCCTCGACCTCTGCTGGGAGGAAGGATGGGAACAGGCCGTCGCGTCCTTCTTCTCCCGGAGGGAGTACGGCCTGGTCGGGATCTCGATCCGCAACACGGACGACTGTTCACTCGCAAGCCGGGAGTCCTTCCTCCCGGAACACGCCGCCATTTCGAGAACCGTCCGCGAACACACCGGAGGGCTGATCCTTCTTGGAGGCGTCGGCTTTTCCATCATGCCGGAAGAGGTTTTGGACCGGTGCGGGGCCGACGCCGGCATTTGGGGGGACGGAGAGTTCGCCCTGCCGGAACTCGCGGCCAGGCTGGAAAGGGATGAAGATTGGGGCGACCTTTCCAACCTCATCCTTCGCAAAAACGGGAGGTGGCACCGCAATGCCGTTTCAACCCCTCCCCTTGCGGATCTCCCGCCGATGAGCCGGGGATTCCTGGACAACCGCAGGTACTTCCGGGAAGGGGGTCAGGCCGGATTCGAAACGAAGCGGGGCTGTCCGTGCGGCTGCGTCTACTGCGCCGACCCCGTGGCGAAAGGGAAGACCTCCCGACTGCGTCCCGCGGCGGCAGTGGCCGACGAGATCACGCGCCTGCTCGCGCAGGGAATCGACCATGCCCACACCTGCGACAGCGAGTTCAACGTGCCGGAAGCCCACGCGATGGAAGTTTGCCGGGAAATCCTGCGGCGAGGCCTGGGCGAGAAGCTTTGCTGGTACGCCTACTGCGCCCCGGCTCCCTTCTCCCCGCAATTGGCGAACCTGATGCGCCGGGCGGGGTGCCTAGGGATCAACTTCGGCGTGGACTCCGGCGATGACGGAATGCTGCGAAGGCTTGGGCGGAGCTTCAGGTCGGAGGACATCTTCCTCGCCGCCCGGTCCTGCAGGGAGGCCGGCATCACCGTCATGTTCGACCTCCTCATCGGATCTCCGGGGGAGACCCGGGAGAGCATCGTTCGCACGATCGACATGGTAAAAAGAGCCGGTCCCGACCGTGCGGGCGTCGCTGCGGGCGCGCGCGTCTACCCGGGAACGAAGTTGGCCGGATGGGTCCTGCAGGGGGAGCGAAAGAAAGGGCTGATCGGCGGGGAGGACCTCTCCAGGCCGGTTTTTTACATCGACCCCGGGATCGCGCCTTTTCTCTTCGACCTGCTCGACGCGCTTACTCGGGGCGATCCCCGCTTCCTGTTCTTCGATCCGTCGAGACCCGCGAGCAACTACAACTACAACGCCAACCAGCTGCTCGTGGACGCCATCCGCGAAGGATACCGGGGGGCGTACTGGGACATTCTCCGAAGGTACGGGACAAGCTGAACGGACAGCAACGAAAGGCATGATCGAAATCGACGGGAGCCACGGGGAAGGCGGCGGACAGATCTTGAGGACTGCCCTCGCGCTCTCCTGCATGTTCCGGAAACCGTTCCGGATCATCAATATCCGCAGGAACCGTAAGAAGCCGGGCCTCAGCCCTCAGCACCTGACCGGCGTCCGGGCGGCGCAAGCCGTTTCCGGTGCGCAGGTCACCGGGGATCGCACGGGTTCAACGGAGATCACCTTTTCCCCCGGCGAGGTAAAGGCAGGCGATTATGCCTTCGACGTCGGGACCGCCGGATCCACCCTGCTCGTCCTTCAAACCCTGCTTCCTCCGTTGCTCTTCGCGGAGAGCAGGAGTACGGTGACGCTCACCGGGGGGACGCACGTTCCCTTCAGCCCCTCCTATCCTTACGTTTCCGACGTCTTCGCACCGGCCCTCGCGAAGATGGGGCTGGAGGTCCGGCTGTCCATCGAGTCATACGGATTCTATCCGCGGGGAGGGGGGAAAATCGGTGCGGAAATCCGCCCGGCGGCCAAAATCCTCCCCTTGCGGATGGCGGAACGAGGGGAACTCCTTGCGATCACCGGGTCCTCCGCCGTCGGTCGACTCCCCAGGTCGATCGCGGAACGGCAAAGGAAGGCTGCAATGGAAAAAATCCGTTCCCGAATCGGCGAGTCGGAGGTCGGGGTGCGCATCGACCTCCTGGAGGCGCCGACTCCCGGCCAGGGGACGTTCCTGTTCCTTCACGCCGCATCCGAAAATGCAGCCGCGGGGTTCACCTCCCTCGGCGCGATCGGGAAGCGCGCCGAGACGGTCGGGGAGGAGGCGGCGGCGGAATTTCTCCGGTATCATTCCACGGGCTCGGCCCTGGACCCCCACCTGCCGGATCAGATCGCCCTCTATCTTTCGATCTGCGGTGAGGAATCGTACTTCACAACATCCCGCATCACGCAGCACCTCCTGACCAACCTCTGGGTAACCGGGCTCTTCCACGCGTTCACGCACTCCATCGACGGCGAACCCGGAAGACCCGGAAGCTTGAAAATTCATTCGAAGAGCCGTTAAGCGTTCCTGATCGTTCAACCCGTTATTCCGGTTTTCCGGGGGCTGGCACCTTGTGACGTTTCCCAGTCACGGAAGGCGGTCAAGACTTCTGCAGGAGTGCGGCACAATTCCAGGTTCTGGACCAGTTGCCGGTTGCGGGAAGCCCTGCTGACCTGCCCCAGGATCTGGATCTGGGTCTCCGGCGACTCCGCCGGGGACAGGATCAAGAAGACGTATTCGATCGGGATCGAAGTGGATACATCCGTTACCCCTTTCCGAGTCAACCCGATAGCGACGACAGTTTGGGGAAGGTTCTCGATGCGCGCATGAGGCAAGGCAATGCCTTCGTTCAGGAAGGTGGACCCTTGCTCCTCGCGTTTCGCGATGTTGGTCAATACCAGATTCAGATCCACCTCTCCGCAGCCGGCCACCGCCGCCTTCGCCAGGGTTCGAAGAACGGTGTCCTTTTCCGCGGGCCGGTCCCAGACGACGATCCGTTCGGGAGAGAGGAATCCGCTCAACGCCGAAGCTCCTGTTGAAACCGGAACGTACGACGCGGCGACGGGCGGCCCTGCCTCTTCCTCAGGAGCCATGATCCCGGAAGGTTCCTCCTTGCGCGTATCGAGAATCACCACAGTGAGTCCCTTCGCTTCGTGAATCAGGCGTTCGACGGTGCTTTTTCTCCAAATCGTCTTCCAAAGCGGTTTCGGTGTCGGCGTGCCGACCACGATGGTCCCAACGCGGTACTCCTTCGCGAAACGGAGGATCGTCCCCGTAATGTCTTCCCCCTTGTAGGTGAACACCATCGCCCCCAGCTGCTTGGCGAGGGTCAGGGTTCCTGAAAGGATGCGCTGGGTATGGGCGTCGATCACCGTGGGCTCCTCGGACGGGGTCTGGACGTAGACCGCGTACCAGTTCCGGTTGAGCTTTCCCGCCAGGCGGGATGCGTAGCGGAGCAGCATTTCGCTGTTTGGGCCGCGGGAGCTCAAGGCGACCATCACCTGGTCGGGAGCCGCTGCCTCTTGCTCCACAGCCTCCCGTCTCCGCAGGTCGATCTGCGAGGCCATTTCCCGCAGCGTGAGCTCGCGGAGTTTCTCCAGGTTCGAGGTCCTGAAGAAATTGCCCATCGCAGCCTCGATCCGGTCCGCCCGGTAGACCTTGCCTTCTTTCAGGCGCTTCTGCAAATCCTCGGTCGTCACGTCCACGTTCACGATCTGGTCCGCCTCGGCAACGATGTTGTCCGGCAGACGCTCGCGAACCTTGACGTGGACGGCCCGCTCCACCGTGTCGTAGAGGCTTTCCAGATGCTGGACGTTCAACGTGGTGATGACGTGGATCCCCGCGGCCAGAACATCCTGGATGTCCTGGTATCGCTTCGGGTTCCTGCTTCCCGGAACGTTGGTGTGGGCAAGTTCGTCGATAAGGGCGACCTGGGGCTTCCGGGCAAGGACGGCATCCAGGTCCATTTCCTCCAGGGGAACACCCCGGTATTCCGTCTTTCTCCTGGGGATCGTTTCCAGCCCTTCGGCGAGGTTCGCGATTTCGGTCCGGCCATGGGTTTCCAGGAAGCCGATCGCCACGTCGATTCCTTCTTCCTTGATCCGGCGGCCTTCCAGCAGCATCTGGTAGGTCTTCCCGACGCCGGGACAGTAACCGAGGTAGATCTTGAGCCGCCCGCGCTCGGCGCGGCGGATCATCCGGAGGAAGGTATCGGCTCGTTCTTCCAGCAGCATGTTTACATTTTACCGTCGAGGTCCAGATTGAGCATCAGCACGTTCACCCGGGGCTCTCCCAATATCATAAGGTCCCTCCCCTCGGTATGGTTCCTTATCTTTTGCGAAACGGCCGTCAGGCTCATGCCACGTACCTTTGCCACCCGGCCCGCCTGGAGCATCGCATTTTCGACGCTGATGTGAGGATCGAGGCCGCTCGCCGAGGACGTCACCGCGTCCGCCGGCACCCGGGCATCCGGCGGCAGGCCGTTTTCTTCCCTGTAGCCGGCGACCCGTTGCTTCACATCCTCGATCAGCTTTTTCGACGTCTGTCCGAGGTTCGTGCCCGAGGAATTGGCGGCGTCGTAACCCTGCCCCGCCGCGGAAGGACGGGGATGGAAGTAGGCAAAACCGTTGAATCCCTGGGCGAGGAGCGACGAACCCACGACCCTGCCGTTTATTTCGACCAGTGAACCGTTGGCCTTGTGAGGAATCAACCCCTGGGCAATCACCCAGACCGCCACGGGATAGATACCGCAAAACAGGACGACCAGGAACAGCGTCGCAACGAAGGATTTGCGCAGTTCCGCGATCAGGTTCTTCATGGGGACTCCTTCCTTACGCAAGGTGGAACGCGTTCACCGCCAGATCGATGAGTTTGATCCCGGGGAAGGGAAGAACCACCCCACCCAATCCGTAAATCAGCAGGTTGCGGCGCAGCATCTCCGCGGCGCTCAACGGCCGGAAACGCACCCCGCGCAAGGCCAGGGGAATGAGGGCGACGATGATGAGAGCGTTGAAGATGACCGCGCTCAGAATGGCGCTTTGGGGCGACGCAAGCCGCATGATGTTCAACGGCCCGATCACCGGGAACACCCCGATCAGCATGGCCGGGAGGATGGCGAAATATTTTGCCACGTCGTTGGCGATGCTGAAGGTGGTCAGCGCCCCGCGGGTCATGAGCATCTGCTTGCCGATTTCCACGATCTCGATCAGCTTGGTGGGGTTGGAATCCAGGTCCACCATGTTCCCCGCCTCTTTGGCGGCCTGGGTCCCGGTGTTCATCGCCACCCCCACGTCGGCCTGGGCCAAAGCGGGGGCGTCGTTGGTCCCATCCCCCGTCATGGCGACCAGGTAGCCGGATGCCTGTTCCTTCCGGATCAGCGCCAGTTTATCTTCGGGCTTCGCTTCGGCCAGGAAGTCGTCCACACCCGCTTCCCGGGCAATCGCGGCGGCTGTCAGAGGATTGTCGCCGGTGATCATGACGGTCTTGATCCCCATCGCCCGGAAACGCTCGAAACGATCGCTCAAGCCTCCTTTGACGATGTCCTTCAGGTAGATCACCCCGAGAACCCGGTTGCCTTCCGCCACGATGAGGGGGGTCCCGCCCTGGAAAGAAACCCGGGTGACCGCGTCCTCGACCTCCTCGGGGAAACAGCCGCCTGCAAAATTCTTGACGGCATCCGCTGCCCCCTTGCGGATCTTTCTTCCGTCGATGTCGACACCGCTCATCCGGGTTTGCGCCGAAAACGGCAGGAAACGGGCGAGGGGCATCTCCGAGAGATTCCGCCCTCTCAGGCCGTATTGCTTGGCCAACACGACGATGCTGCGGCCTTCCGGCGTCTCGTCGGCCAGGGACGCGAGCTGCGCGGCATCCGCCAGCTCCTCGACCGACACGCCCTCCGCCGGCAGGTATTCGGTCGCCTGCCGGTCCCCGAGGGTGATCGTCCCGGTTTTATCGAGAAGCAGGACGTTGACGTCTCCCGCCGCCTCCACGGCGCGACCGCTCATGGCAAGCACGTTTTTCTGCACAAGCCGGTCGATGCCGGCGATGCCGATGGCGCTCAGCAGGCCTCCGATGGTGGTCGGGATGAGGCAGACGAGCAGCGCCACCAGGACGGTAACGGACCAGGCGACACCCGAATAGATACCGAAAAACTTGAGCGTCATGACGACGACCAGGAAGATGATCGTCAAGGCGGAGAGGAGGATCGTCAGGGCGATTTCATTCGGTGTCTTCTGGCGCTGGGCCCCTTCCACCAGTCGGATCATGCGGTCCAGGAAGCTCTCTCCCGGATTCGCGGTGATGAGAACCTTGATCCGGTCCGACAGGACGCGGGTGCCTCCCGTGACGGCGCTGCGGTCTCCTCCCGCCTCGCGGATCACGGGGGCCGACTCCCCCGTGATGGCGGACTCGTCCACCGAGGCGATCCCCTCGATCACCTCCCCGTCTCCGGGGATGAGCTCCCCGGCGGATACGGTCACGACGTCCTCCTTCCGGAGCTGCTCCGCCGGCACCAATTCCTGCGAGCCGTCCTTCCGGAGCCGATTTGCCATCGTCTGGGTTCGCGTTCTCCGGAGCGCGTCGGCCTGGGCCTTGCCCCTTCCTTCGGCCATGGCTTCGGCGAAGTTGGCGAACAGCACCGTCAACCACAACCAGATCGCCACCTGTAGGCTGAATCCCAGCGGTTCGCCGGCGGGTCGGAAAAAGAGCCCGACGGTCGTGATGAAGGCCCCCACTTCAGTGGCGAATAGGACGGGATTTTTCATCAAGGTACGCGGGTGCAGCTTCGGAAACGACGCAATGACCGCCTGCTGGACGATCTCCCTGTCGAACAGGGAATGTTTCTTCACGGCCATGGATGGGATTCCTCTCTAGAAGACGACGTTGGAATGGACCATCATGAAGTGCTCGACGATGGGCCCCAGGGAAAGAGCGGGAAAGAACGACAACACGCCGACGATCAGAACCGTTCCCACCAGCAGGACGACGAAGGTACCCCCCGAGACGGGGAAGCTTCCGCCGCTTTCCGGGACGATCTTCTTCTTCGCCAGGTTTCCGGCCAACGCCAGGACCGGCACGATGAAGAAGAACCGCCCGATCAGCATCGCTAGCCCAAGCGTCGTGTTGTACCAGTAGGTATTGGCGGTGAGTCCCGCAAAGGCGCTGCCGTTGTTCCCCGTGGCGGAGGAAAACGCGTACAGGATCTCGCTGAACCCGTGCGGGCCCGCGTTGTTCAAACCAGCAAGTCCCCATCGGCTTGCAACCGCCCATACCGTGAACCCCAAGATATCGAAAATGAGGATCAGCACGGCGAGCGCGCTGACCTTCACGTCGTACGACTCGATCTTCTTACCGAGATATTCCGGCGTGCGGCCCACCATCAGTCCCGCCAGGAACACGGTCAGCACCACGAAGACGAGCATCCCGTACAGGCCCGATCCGACCCCTCCGAAGACCACTTCTCCCAGTTGTATGTTGATCAGCGGGACGAGGCCCCCGAGCGGGGTGAAGGAGTCATGCATCGCATTCACCGCTCCGCAGGAAGCGTCCGTGGTCACGGTGGCAAAAAGGGCGGAGTTGAAGATTCCGAAACGGGTCTCCTTCCCTTCCATGTTCCCGCCGGCGGCGTCGATCCCCAGCGCGTGGAGCCGTGGGTTTCCCGTGCTTTCCGCCCACCAGCAGAGGAGAACCCCCGCCAGGAAGAGGACGGCCATCGCGCTCCATACCGCCCAGCCGTGCCGCTGGTTCTTCACCATCCGCCCCAGGTAATAGGTCAGTCCGCTGGGGATCAGAAAGATCGAGAGGATCTGGATGAAGTTGGAAAGGGGCGTCGGGTTCTCGTAAGGATGCGCGGCGTTGGCGTTCACAACCCCGCCTCCGTTGGTGCCGAGCATCTTGATGGCCACCTGCGATGCCATCGGGCCCTGCACGATGGTCTGGGTGTGCACGGTCCCGGGCTCGACCAGCTTTGCGGCGACATACGGATGGAAGTTCTGGATCATCCCCTGGGAGACCAGGAAAAGCGCATAGAAAAGGCAGATGGGGAGAAGCAGGTAGAGGTGCACCCGGACCAGATCCACCCAGAAGTTGCCGATGGTCTTGGCGGTGTGTCGC
Source organism: Deltaproteobacteria bacterium RBG_16_64_85 (assembly GCA_001798885.1). Taxonomy (NCBI): domain Bacteria; class Deltaproteobacteria; species Deltaproteobacteria bacterium RBG_16_64_85. The sequence continues at coordinate 5,695 of MGQW01000094.1, read as the reverse complement.
GCGATCCCGCGCACGAGCGCACCTGCCACGGCGATGCCGGAGGCGGCGGAGGCAAAATTGTGAAAAGAAAGCCCCACCATTTGGGAGAAGTACGACATTGTGGACTCCCCTCCGTAACTTTGCCAGTTGGTGTTCGTGGTGAAACTGACCGCCGTGTTGAAAGCCAAGTGCTCGCTCACGAGACCGAAATGCTGCGGGTTGAGCGGAAGAACGTGCTGTAATCGCAGGACGGCATACGTGAAAACGACCCCGACCACGCTGAACGCCAGGAGGGAAACCGTGTACCGCTTCCAATCCTGCTCCGCTTTCGGGTCGACCCGCAGGAATCGGTAAAAGAGCCGTTCGATGGGCTTGAGAACCGGGTCAAGAAACGTCTTCCCTTCCGCGTCCAGGACCCGATAGAGATGGACGCCCATCGGCCGGGTGACGAGCAGGAGGACGCCCAGGAAAACCCCGAGTTGAATCCAGCCGAAACGATCCATGGGAGGACCTCTTCCCTAAAATTTCTCGGGCTTGAAAACCGAGACCAAGAGATATGCGATCAACAGAACACCGACAAAACCGACCAGGATGTCCATCATGGATTCACATCCTTTCCAGGGCCTGTGCGAACAGGGCGCACAAGCCGAACGTTGCGACGAGAACGACCAGGTAAATTGCGTCGATCATGATGGGCTACCCTCCTTGGGTGTGCGGTCCGCTCTCCGGAGGGAAAAGAAGAAGGTGCTTCCCGCCCCTTCGCGGCTTTCCACTCCGACGGTCCCCCCGTGGGCCTCCACGATCTCTTTCACGATGGCCAGTCCCAGCCCCGCCCCCGTCCCGGCCCCCTGATCGGGAACGCGGAAAAATTGCTCGAAAACGCGGGGAAGATACGTGCCGGAAATCCCGATCCCGGTATCGAAAACCTGAAACCGGACGGTGTCCCCCTCAGACCTAGCGGAGAGGGAAACCTTGCCTCCCGGGGGGGTGTATTTCAGGGCGTTCGAAAGGAGGTTGGCGAAGACTTGGGCGATCCGCGTCGGGTCGGCCCACACCTCCGGCAAGTCGTCCGGCAGGTCCACGGTGAGAGACACCCCTTGATCGCGGGCCGCGCTGCGGTACGGCTCCACCCCCTCCAGGACCATCCTGAGCGGGGGGACGGGATGAAAATCCATCCGGACCTTTCCGGATTCGATCCGGCCGATGTCCATGAGCTCCTCGACGATCGTGTGAAGCAGGTCGGAATCTTCCCGGGCTGCCACCAGCAGGTCCGCCTGCTTGGGCGTCAACCCCCCGATTTTTTCCTCCAGCAGGAGGTGGATCGCCATGCGGATGGAGGTGAGCGGGGTCTTCAGCTGGTGGGAGACCGTCGAGATCACCCCGCTTTTCATCTCGTCCCGCTGGCGCTGCTGCGTCACGTCCTGGAGGATCAGGACCACGCCTGCCGGTTCTCTGCCGGAATCGAGTATCGGCACGGCCCTGGGGCGGTAGAACCTCTCCTGGTTCCCGACAAACTGCTGCAGGACGGCTTGCGCTCCCTTGAGTTCCGCGGTGTGTCCCTTTGCAAGGGCCTCTTCGAACAGGTTGGGCATCCACGGATAGGGCAAATTCCGAACGCTGACATTCGGTTTCAGGCCGAATGCATCCCTCGCCGCTTCGGTCGCCACCTCCACCTCTCCCTCCGGGTTGACCACGGCAATCGCGTCGGGCAGGCTGTCGAACGCCTGCTGGGTGGAACGCTGGATGCGCAGGAGCCTGGTCTGGCCGGTGCGCCGGAATTCGCGCAGGCTTGCCGCCATCTCGTTGAACGCCTCGGAGAGCTGGCCGATCTCGTCGCGGGAAGCGCTTTCAACAACGAGGTCCAGGTTTCCCTTCTGTATCTCCTTGGCGGAATGGATCAGCCGGGTGATCGGCCGAAGGATCCATTTTCCCGTGAGAAACAGGAAACCGGCGGCGACAACCGTTGAGGCAAACAACATCAGGATCATCTGCCTCCTCACCGATGACGCCTGTCGTCTGGCCCGTGCATCCATGGCGACCATGTTCTCCTGGTTCATCCGCAGGATGTCGTCCGCCGTGTCCTTGATCCGCTGAAACAAGGGAAGAAGCCCGGCAAAATAGGATTTGCGCCGCGCTTCACGCCCGAAAGCAGGATTCCCCATCACTTTGATGTCCGACCGGTACTGCTGGAAGAGTTGCTTCAGAAGCTCCGCCTTTTGCCCTTCCCCGGGCAGGGTGATGTTGCCCAACCCGACCTGGAGGGCCTTCTCGAAGCGTGTCTCGTTCTGCGCGATCTGGTCGTTCCCCTTCTGCTCGGCGCCCAGGAGCACAAACACCGCCCCGCTGTCCATCCGATCGAGGGCCTCCTTCATCTCCTGGCATGCGACCACGCTCCGGTAATTCTCCCGGAGGATCACATCGATGGATTGCCCAAGCGTAGTGATCCGCGAGATGTTGTGTACGCCGATCACCGCGATGATCATCAGCAGCCCGCCGAACCCGAGGGCTAATTTTTGGCGAAGGTTCAAGATTATCCTCCCCGAAAGGATTTTCGTATTTCCAGGATCAATAAATCTTCATTGTTTTCCCTGGGACCTTCGTACTTCAGGGTTATTGTGGAAATTCCGGTTTTCCAGGTAGCTTCCCTCACCACCGCCATGAATTCGGTAACGTAATGAACTTGATATTCCGAAAGCTTGCCATACCGATGCTGGAGACTGTTGGATATCGTGTCAAACGCATCTTCCGCCCGCGTAACCAGGGTTCTCGGACCGAATTTCGATCGCAGTACCGCTCTGATCTGAAAAAAAGCGCCATCCCTGAACCAATACTCAACGGAACCGAATGCAACACCATGAATCATGCCTTCCTCATTCTTTCGGGCATACACTTTCGACGGATCTTCCTTGCTGTTCAAGATCACGTACTTCTCGAAATACAAGTCGTTATATATTTCTGAGGCTTTCCCGATGGAATCTCCCCACTCCAATTCCCTGAACCCTTCAGCATTTCCCATCTCATGAATCATCTGCTGGGCAACACCAACATTTTCAAACAGGAGAACCACACCGATCATCGCCAGATATTTTGTGACCGGGATGCGCATCTTCATGTGGTGCCCCCTTGCGAATTGAGAAAAGGCAAGGGCCATGCCTGCCGGGATTAAGAAGCAACCAGTTGATATCATTAGGTATAAATAACTTGGTAGACCGCTGGCGAATTGCTTATCGCAAGGGTCCGGGAACAGCGTCATTGCAAAATGCAAGGGAAGGCGAAGTCGGCTAAATTCCGTATTGCTTGCGGCGGCGCCAGAGCGTCGCCTGATCGATGCCGAGAATGTCAGCGGCCTCCTGCAGCGATTTCGCTGAGGCGAGAACACGCCGGATGTGCTCCTCTTCGAGCTTTTCCAGGCGAACCGGGTCCCCGATTTTCGGGGGCACGTCCCGGGGCGCCAACGTCGCTGGGAGAACCTCGATGCCGATCCGGTCGGAAGGACAGAGGATGGACGCGCGTTCGACAACGTTCCGCAGCTCCCGGATGTTCCCCGGCCACGGATATTCCTTGAGCGATTTCAGCGCCTCTTCGGTGAACCCGAGGAAACACCGGTGGTGGATGCGGCCGTAGAACGCAAGAAGCCGCTCGGCGATGACGGACAGGTCCTCGGGACGTTCCCGCAACGGCGGAATCTCGATCCGGATGACGTCGAGCCGATAGAGAAGATCTTCCCGGAACTTCCCCTCCCGCACCGCCCTTTCCAGGTCCATGTTGGTGGCCGCGAGAATGCGGACATCCGCTTTCCGGGTTGCGGAGTCGCCGACGCGCTCGTATTCCCGCTCCTGCAGAAAACGCAGCAGTTTGGGCTGCAAGGAGAGGGGCAGATCCCCGATTTCATCCAGGAGAAGGGTCCCTCCCTCGCAGGCGGCGATGCGTCCCGGATGGTCGCGGACGGCGCCGGTGAACGCGCCTTTGACGTGCCCGAACAGCTCGCTCTCCAGCAATTCCGCGGAAAGCGAAGGGCAGGAAACGAGTGCGAACGGTTTGCCTGCCCGCGGGCTCCAGCCATGAATCGCGCGCGCCAGGACGGTTTTCCCCGTTCCGCTCTCCCCCCGCAGGAGGACGATCGCCTCCGTCGGGGCAACCTGCCTGGCAAGGTTCAGGGCCCGCCGCATGTTGGGGCTGTTGCTGATGAAATCCACCTCGGGGGCCGCTCTTCCAAGGTCTTCCTGAAGAGCCGCGATCCTTTGTTCCATCGACCGGACTTCCGCCACTTTTCGGACCGCAAGCGTCACCTGGGCCGGCGTAAACGGTTTCGGAAGGTAATCGGTCGCGCCCCTTCGCATGGCCTCCACCGCGGTGTCGATGGACGCATACGCAGTGATGACGATGATCTTCAGCCAAGGCGACGAGGCGAGCAAAGCGGGGATCAGGTCGAGGCCGCTCGCCGTGCCGAGCCGAAGGTCCACGAAGGCGAGGTCGAACGAGCGCCTGGAACCTTCCGAAACGGCATCCTGGAAATTGCCGACGGCGGCCACATGGTGCCCCTCCGTCTCCAGGCAGACGGTCAGCGTCTTGCGGATGTTCCTCTCGTCATCGACGACGAGGATATCGAGCGGAGGGGTCTCCCGGGTTGTGGAAGCCATAATGCCTTTGTAACAAAAAAAGAGAATCCGGCGCAAACCGAAAGGAGTCGACGTACGCCAATTCGGCGTGGAGCCGGGGCCACGGCATGCGACGGACGCCGCCGGGAGGACGCTGCTCATCTGGACAGACATCCTGTCTGCAGTTATTGTATTTTACGACCGGAACGGACGGAACCAAAGGAGGAATCCATGTCGACCGTACGGAGGATCAAAACGGTATGGAGAAGCAAGCCCACTATCGAGGGAGCCGGTGTCCACCTCAAGAGGGCTTTCGGATACGACCAGGTGCCGCATCTCGACCCGTTCCTTCTCCTCGACGATTTCCACTCCGCCGACCCCTCCAGGTATCTCCCTGGCTTCCCATGGCATCCCCATCGGGGGATCGAGACGATCACTTACGTCCTCCAGGGGGACGTGGAGCACGGTGACAGCATGGGGAACCGGGGGGTGATCTCCCCCGGCGACGTGCAGTGGATGACTGCGGGAAGCGGCATCATCCACCAGGAGATGCCGAAGGGAGACGTGGAGGGCCGCATGTGGGGGTTTCAGCTCTGGGCGAACCTCCCCGCCTCCCACAAGATGATGGATCCCCGCTACCGGGAGATAAAAAGCAGCCAGATCCCCGAGATCGCCCTGGAAAACGGCGTCACGGCAAGGATCCTCTGTGGTCGGGTCAACGACATCCAGGGGCCGGTGAGAGACATCGTCACCGACCCCGAGTACCTCGACGTTACCGTGCCGGCGCGAACGACCTTCACCCGCCCGGTGAAGCGGGGGCACACCGTCTTCGCCTACGTCGTCGACGGGAACGGCTTCTTCGATCCGGAGCGGGACCCCTTCGCCCGCGAGGCGGTCGGGAGGAACTGGTACGACATGGAACGGAAATGCATTTGCGGGGCGGAGGCCCTCGTCCATTACGGCGACGGGGACGAGGTGGCTGTCACCACGGAAGACGGGCCGGTCCGATTCCTCCTCGTGTCGGGGAAGCCGATCGGCGAGCCGGTCGCCTGGTACGGACCCATCGTCATGAACACGCACGATGAGCTTCGGATCGCTTTCAAGGAGTACGCGGAAGG
>MGQW01000093.1 GCA_001798885.1 Deltaproteobacteria bacterium RBG_16_64_85 | reverse complement strand
GGCCACGAGAAGGGTGCCTTCACGGGAGCGACGGCTCAGCGGCGGGGAGCGTTCGAAGTGGCTCACGGCGGCATGCTGTTCCTGGACGAGATCGGCGAACTGCCGCTGCCGCTGCAACCGAAGCTTCTGCGCGCACTCGAACAGAAGGAAATCAAGCGGGTGGGCGGGAACGAGATCCTTCTGGTCGACGTCCGGATTCTGGCGGCGACCAACCGCAACCTGCGGGAGGAAGTCTCAAAAAAAACCTTTCGTGACGATCTCTATTTTCGTATCAGCACGATAACCCTTCACGTCCCTCCCCTCCGGGATCGCAGGGAGGACATCCTTCCGCTCGCCCTCCATTTTCTTTCCGACATCGGCTCCGGAATCGGCTACTCGGCGCCAACGCTTTCCGATTCGGCCGCCGAGTTTCTGGGCGCGCAAGACTGGCCGGGAAACGTTCGCGAGCTTCGCAATGCCATCCAGAGAGCCGTAGTAATGAGTGAAGCAGGAGTTCTTCAGGCAGAGGATTTCGGGTTCCTCCTCCATGCGCAGGCTTCTCACCAGGGATCTCCATCCGATCTGTCCCTTTCGCGGTGGGAGCAATCCGAGAAGACCAATATCCTGACCGAACTTTCCCGGCAGAAATGGAACAAGACGCGCACCGCCCGTGAGCTTGGAATCGCGAAATCCACGCTATTTGAGAAGCTGAAGAAATACGGGATCCGACTCCAGGAGTCCGACCGGTAATAAGACGGACAGTCCATTTTCCGGACCGATACCGGATCTCCCTTTCCCTCTCGCTCCACCCCCGCGCCCCCATCCTCCCGAATTCAGATGGATTCCTTGCACCGCCCCGTTTCCATCGGGCGGGAATACCCCTTGCTCCTTCCTGGGCCATCACTCCCCAAGGAAAGGAGAAGGACATGCACAAGCAAGCCGCCAAACGCAATCGCAATGGACAAGGATTGACCGAGTACATCATCGTTGTCGCACTTGTGGCCATCGCGGCAATCGGTATCGTCAACATTTTCGGAAACCAGCTTCGCAACCAATTTTCCACCATCATAACCGCAATGTCGGGAAGCTCCCAAAAGAAGGTGGAATCCCTCTCGGACCAGGGACGCCAGGAAGCCAACAAGAAATCCCTTTCCGACTATGCCGGCTCAAAATAAGCGGGGAATTGCGATGATCGGTTTTCTCATCGGTACGATCGTGCTCACCACCATGATATTTACCATCATCCAATTCTCGCTTCTTTGGGCGGGTCAAGGGGCCATAGAAACCGCTGCCCACTTTGCTGCGCGAAAATTTGCACTCAATGCGCGTGCGGACTTCCAAAAAGCCAAAGCATCCGCTCTGGCGGAAGCTTCTTCCCTCTGCCGACACCGCCCCGGCGGAATGTGGGGAACTGCCGCTCTTACTTCCTTGAATTTTGCACGGAACGGAGAAGACGCCACTGCAACCCGTGCGTTATCCGGAGAAGCATACCGGATCCGCCTGACCCACGGGGTCGAGTTAATCGTGCCCTGGATGGACCGGATCCTGTTCCTTCTGGCTCCCGTTCCCAAAGTCTGTATCGCGGACAAGTATTACCTGCTCCTTCACGCATCCCGTTGGGTCACGGTGGAATGACCATGATTTCTTTCTACACCAGCCAGATCGTGCAACTCCGCCGTGGGAACGCCGGTCAGGCAGCGATCCTGTTCCTCACGACGGTCTCCGCAATCCTGGTACTGGTGTTCTCCACTATCTCTGTCGCCCACCTCGGTATGGAAAAAATCGCATCTGCCAACGCCGTTGATGCCATCGCGCTATCCGCTGCAACGTGGGAGGCTCGTGGCCTGAACCTCATCGCATCTTTGAACGACGGGATCCTCCAATGTTTCCGCGTCATCCGGTGGATCTGCGTCGTTTGGGCCGCCCTGGCGGTTGCTGCATGTTTCGGCGCCGGGATACCGGCCTTTAACGCCTACTCACAACGCGCCCCGGGAATGATCCGTTCCTATTGGAATTGCGCAAAACAACTCGAGGGATGGGCGCAAGAAGTGAAAACCCTCACTCCCTGTCTCGTACTGGCCGAGACCGCCAGCCTGTCACGGAAACTGAATGTGACCGGGATACTGACCCCCGTCGATCCACGGGGCCCCCATGACGGGAAAAACACCCTCGAACTTCATCTGAAACAAGGTCCTCCCCTGCTCTTGGCGGACGCATTGAGCCCGATTACCAGCATTGCCGCCCAGATCGCAAAATGGAAATGGGCGAAAAACCTCGCCCGCATGGTGACAACCGTTATCGACACTGCCCTTCGATCGATTCTCGGGATGGGGGGCGCGCCGATACGAATGCTGGAACCGGAGGAAGACTTTTCCCGCCGGCAGAAGGTGCGATTTGCTGGATATAAATCCGTTTCTGCTTTGCCTATCCCATACCTGAACTCGAGCGTAACGCATCGTTTCCCCATGGAATCCTACGCGGAACCGTATGGAGGAGGCGCAGTTGAGATGAACTGGAAATCCCGAATGACGGAGAAACCCGAAATCCAATGACCACGAAGCGGATGAACGGCCAAGGGCTGGTAGAAGTCGTCCTGATACTGCCGGTATTGCTTCTCCTGCTTGCAGGAAGCTATGTCTGCTGTCGGGCGGCGTTCCTGCTTTCGGCGGCGGAATCCTCTGCGCAGACGGAAACGATACGAACAGGACGTCGGCTTGCCGGCATTGAGCAGAAAATGTCCGATGACATTCTCCCGTACGACCGCAGCGTCACCATCCGGTCCGAAAGCACCGATAAGAGCCGCCTCCTCCCCGCTCCTTTCCCCTCGCTTGCCGGAAGAACCAAGGGATTCGCCGAAATTCGGAAAGGGTGGGAGGAAATCGGCCGAGTCTCGGACTTCCCGACCCTCCAGGCTGCCCGAATCTCCGAGGCAAGCGTGGATTGTTGGGAAAAACCATCCGGCTCTGGGAGAAGAATTTGCCAAGTTATCGACGGATTTGTCGTGACGGGATTCCTGCGTTGAACCTATTCCATTGCATGGGAATAACGATGCTCCCGCTCGTTCTCATCGCCCTGCCGGCATTGTCTGAAATAGGTTGCAAAACGCTTTCTTCCACCAAGGTATTTACCATCGATGGCAAAAGGTACCTGGTGGAGAAATCCGCCGGAAACGACATTTCGCTTATCCGCCGAGAGTTGTCACGGAAAGGAATCGATATTCAACTCTCCGGCAGCGGCCAGCCCACCAATCCGTACTTCGTTCAACACCTCCGGGAAGACACCTGTACAACTTCATTTCCCACCATGTCCCTCCCTCAGGGGTTGCGTGCGGAACATGTCATGCACATGGAGTCGGAAACCGGTTCTATCGGTCTTGCATTTGGGGCAATGGATGCCCGGGGGCCGCAGATCCGCAACCAGCTTTCGGCTTCTGGGTGGGAGTGCATTCATGCAGGCAATGGACAAGAGCATGTGGCCATAGCGACACGTAAAACAGGAAGGGAGACATCCATTGTTTTTCTGGAAGAGAAAGAAGGGAAGTTCCTCCTCGCCCGAAAGTGGGAATAGGAAATCGAAGGAACTCTTCCTGCTCCTCGCGGGTCTGGCTTTGACGTTGGCTGCGATCTTTCTTGCCAGGCAAAGAATTATTGCGGCCGAGAGGGATATCCATCGGAAAGCTGCTCCCTTGGACATCGTCGTTCCATCGGTTTCCATTCCTGCCGGGAGCGTTTTCACAGAGAAGAACCTCGCCAAAAAATCCGTCCCGGCATCGGGTACCAGCAGCCGCAATGTGCCGGCAGCCGAATATGAGCTGCTGGTCGGGGCACGCGCCAGGGGGAATCTCGCGGCCGGAGAACCAATCCTTTGGACGGATGTAGAAGAGCCGTTCGATCCCGAGAGGTTTTCCCAAACGATCCCTGCCGGTCGCCGGGCGATTACGTTCGAAGCGACAATGTCTTCCTCCTTTGCCGGCCTTATCCGCCCGGGGGACAGCGTGGACCTGCTTTGCGAAGGGGACGCCGGGAAAGGAATCCGGACCTGGATCCAGGCGATCACAGTGATCTCGGTCGATCGGCATTTCAGCAGGGCGCCTTCCAAGGAGGAATCCCGGGAAGTATCCACCGTAACGGTATCCGTAACCCCGGAGGAGGGAAGACTTCTTGCGTCTGCTGCGCGCGAGGGTCGAATCCACTGGTTCCTCAGGAATCCGGATGAACCCTCCAAAGCCAGAGCGACTTTTATGTCGAAGACGAAGCAAGCGGAAGAAAAAATCGAAATCTGGAAGGCGGGCGTTCAGGAGCTGCGCATTCCTTTCCCAAGCGGGGAATCCGGGTGAGAACCAACGATTTCCTTTTACACACCCGCATCCTGTGGACAATCGGTGCACTTCTGCTTTCCGCTCCGTCGAATGCCGATCCGCTGCAGCTCAGGCGGGGATTCCAGCAAATACTCGACCATGCCGGCGTGACGCGTATTTCCATCGGAAACCCGGATATCATCGAAGCGCGTACCCTTCCAAAGGGCGACGGGGTCATTGTCGTCGGCAAGAAAGAAGGAGAAACCGATCTCGTCCTATGGGAGAAGGGGAAAAAGATCACCTGGGAAGTAACGGTTCGGGAAAAGAACGCCATCCTAGAAGAAACCCGCGCATTCGCCGCTGCCTTCACGGATCTTACCGTCACCGACACGGGAAGCTCGGCCATTGTTTCCGGCACCGTCTCTTCGCCTGCGGAGAGGAAACTGCTGGATGACTTCGCACGGTCAAGGCCCAACGTTCACCTACGTCTCTCCCTCCCCGAAGAAAAACGATCTCTTCTCTCCTACGATTTGAAGATCATCGAAATCAGCAAGGGGGCAACATCCCAGTTGGGAGTGCGATGGCCGGATTCGCTTCCCCTCAAAGGATCCTGGACAACGGGGGGAAACACGAGCTCGGTATTTTCGGTGGCATCCGACTTTGAAGCCCGTCTGAATCTTCTCCTGGCCGACGGCCGCGCCCGGATCCTGGCCAACCCCCACCTCGTCTGTGAAAGCGGGGAAAGCGCAAGTTTCCTCGCCGGAGGAGAGATCCCGATTGTCATCCTTACGCCCGAAACAAGGACCGTCGAATGGAAAACCTATGGCATCATCCTCAAGCTACAGCCGAAGATGGACGCAGGAAACAAGATCCGTACTCAGATCTCCGCTGAAATCAGCACCGTGGATCACGGGAGCGGCAGTTCACAGATTCCCTCTTTCCTCACCCGTCGCGTCACTACTCACTTCTCCGGCCCGGCCGGAGGCACGGTCATGCTGTCCGGGCTGATAAAGAGCGAGATAGCGAAGGATGTCGCCAAGATCCCCTTGCTGGGGCAGATCCCGGTGCTCGGTGAACTTTTCAAGTCCCGCAGTTTTCGTGAGAGCGAGTCGGAGTTGGCAATCTTCATAACGCCTACGGAGGCCAAGGGCGATTTTTCCGAGGAAGCGGCTTCCTGGGACACGAAGGCAAGGAAAGAAAAGGAAAGCATGCGCTTCCGATTCATTGATTAAAGGAGCCACCCACATGAACATCGACCTGTGTCGATCCCTGCACAAGAAGGTAATTTCGCACCTCGATACCCGGAATACGGGAATCTTTCCGGAGGCTGAGGGAAAATGGCGCACCCGCGCTGAAGAATGCCTGCGTGCCGAGATGAAAGATCTGGATCTTCCCGAACAAGAGAAGGAAATCCTGCGAAGAGGGACTCTGGACGAAATCTTTGCTTACGGCCCCCTTACAAGGTATCTCCAGGATCCCTCCATTTCCGAAATCATGGTCAACGGAAAGGATCTGATTTATGTCGAGCGCGAAGGGAAGGTAACGCTCTCGGGCATCGTTTTTCTCAGCGATGAAACCCTTCGCTCAACGATCGACCGGATGGTGTCCAAGGTCAACCGCCGCCTGGATGAGTCGTCTCCCTTTGTGGACGCCAGGTTGCAGGACGGATCCCGGGTGAACGCGATCATTCCACCGGTGAGCCTTACCGGGCCTTGCCTGACCATCCGCAAGTTTCGCAAGGAACCCTACTCTCTGGAAGAACTGATTCGCATAGGTACGTTAACCGCAGACGCGTCCGCATATCTTCGCGAAGCCGTGGTTCGCCGGATGAGCATCATCATATCGGGCGGAACAGGGTCCGGGAAGACCACCCTGCTCAACGCCCTTTCGCAGTTCATCCCTGACTCGGAAAGAATCATCACCATCGAAGACGCCGCTGAAATCCGTTTGATGAAACCACACGTTGTCCGCCTGGAAGCGCGGCCACCCAATATTGAGGGGACCGGCGCAATCACCATAAGGGATTTGGTACGAAATTCCCTCCGTATGCGCCCCGATCGCATCGTCATCGGTGAATGCCGCGGGGGGGAAGCGCTTGACATGCTGCAGGCCATGAACACCGGGCACGATGGGTCCATCACCACAGGCCATGCCAATTCCCCACGAGACATGCTGCGCCGCCTCGAAACCATGGTCCTTCTGTCGGGGGTAGAGATACCCGTCAGGGCCATCCGCGAACAAATTGCCTCCGCCATCGATGTCATCGTTCACACCTGCCGGATGGGTGACGGCAAGAGGACGGTCACCTCAATCGTCGAGGTTACGGGGATGGGAGAAACCCAAATTCTCTTACAGGAGATCTTCCGGTCGTCGAAAAACGAGGGACCGCCCGGCAAGATGGGTCTGATTCCGACGGGCGTCCCGTCCAAGTTTTTCCTCTCGGAGGGGAATGGATGGGATTAACCCTTCTCGAATACGTCCTGTTTGCCGCTGGTGCGTCACTGCTCTCGTGGCTCTTCTTGCGGGTATTCGTCCCATTCTTGCGCGGCCGACTCGAGGCAACAGCCCAAAAACGCGCAGCAGATCTGCGCGAGGAATTCCTCCTACTTCCTACCCGAAAAATTCTGCTTATATTGCTGGCTGCCGGCGGTGTATGCGCGTTCATTGCCATTGCGATAACTACAAATCTTCTCTGGGGAGCCGCGGCAGGCATCGTCCCGATCCTCATTTCCGGTTTTATGGTCAGGTTTTACCGGGGACGAAGGCGCAAGAGGGTCATTGCTCAGATCCCGGGATTCCTTGACATCCTGGCGGGGCAAGTCAAGGCCGGACATAGCCTTCAGGGGGCTCTTTCCGACACGATACCGCTTCTTCCTCATGAAATCCGCAATGAAATATCTTGGGTCTTTCGGCTTTGCCGGCTGGGAACATCACTTTCTGAGGCCTTCGCGCTCTGGGAAGAACGAATGCCCTGCGAGGAGGTTGCCTTGGTGGTCCGCCCCCTGCGTGTTGCGCTCCCAACCGGCGGCAATATCGTGGAACTTCTTACCCGCTCGCGGGACATTCTTCAGTCGAGAAACCGGATGAGAGAAAAGATGCGAAGCATGACCGCACAGGCCCGCCTGCAAGCCGCGGTATTAACTTTACTATCGCCCGTCTTTACCGGGGTCCTCTCGAAAGTCGATCCGGACTTTCTGCCGCGCATCGTCGGAACGGTTCAAGGGAAAGCAATTCTTATGATTGCTGCCTTCCTGCAGTTTCTTGGCTGGCTGACTATCCGAAAAATTTTGGCGGTGAAATTATGACCGCCTCCGACTCCATTTTTCTCGGAGCGCTTTTTCTTGTCGGGTTGCTGATTCTGATCCGGTTCCTGGACGGCGTAATCCGATCGGGCCTGATTCCACGATTCGCGAAGAAAATCGTGCACTTGCATGAAAAATCAAACAAGTTGTTGATCGACAAGGGAATTTTATGGTTTCCCGGGGTTCACCTTGTCACTTCCTTAAGGGGATGGTTTGCAGGCGAAATGATCCTTTTTGCAACGGTGATCCTTACGCTATGCTGGAATCTCTCCTTGTTGAATGCATTCCTCTCTCTTTTCCTGGGGGCATTCCTCGGCGGTACTGCCTTTTTCTTGTCGTTTCAAGAAGCTTCCCGGAAGCAGATCGAGGCCGTCCGTTCGACGCTTCCGGTCGCCTCATTCCTCTTGTCCCTTATGTTGGAAGCCGGAATGGGGTCTTCCGCTGCACTCACGGAAGTCGTCCGTGCGCTTCCCCGGGGACCTCTCTCCAGCGAATTGGAGGAAATCACCCGCTCCCGGCTATTGGGGGTATCCCGCGCGGAAGCCATCGAGAAATCTCGCGGCCGGATTCCCTTGGAGGAGTACAGGGCCTTTCTAAACCTTATTCAGCAAGGGGAGCGCCTCGGGGTCGCCCTGTCCCGCGGACTTCAGGAACTTTCCTCAAGAATGATGGAAAGCCAAGGGCACCGGGCAGAAACCCTTGCACAAAAAGCAGCGGTAAAACTCTTGTTTCCTCTCGTGATCTTCATCTTTCCTTCGGTATTTCTGATCATCCTTTCGCCCGTCATACTCAATCTCTGGGAATTATTGGGGAGGTGACATGAGGACAACTCCCAGGCGCAGACGGCGCCAATCCATCTTCGGCACGCTTATTTTCATCCTTCTCCTATCGGGTTCTGCGGCAGCAGGCGAGAAGGTGCTTGGCCAAATAACCGCACTTCACCCACAAAACAAAAAGATGGTTCTTCTGCAGCTTCGAATCGCGGAGGCAAGAGGAAAGAAGGAAAGCCTACGGTATTACCGCAGTATCGCCCGACAACAAAGGGCCAATGTGACAGGCCCACGCTTATTTGCAAACGACTTGAATGAGTAGCCTGGAGATATAACTCCGCTCGTAGAATTATTGATCACTGCGGAAATAATGCAACGATCATATCAAAAAAAGGGGGAGTCCCGAGTGGCGGATGAACCCTCGAAGCAGGCGCGGGGATCGTCGCAGATGGCGCATGACCCGTCGGACCTCC
>MGQW01000092.1 GCA_001798885.1 Deltaproteobacteria bacterium RBG_16_64_85 | reverse complement strand
CTCTTTCTGCAGATCGCTGACCTTCGATTCGAGGAACATCTTGCGGTCTTCCAATCTCGAGATCGCATCGGCGTTGGTTCGAAGCTGATCCTGCATTCGCGTCATCGCGTTCAGATTCGCCTGCATCTCCTGGGGAAGTTCTCCCATGTACAGCAACTTGTAGCGCTTGACCTTCTCCTCCTGCACCTCGAGCCTCTCCTTTGTTTCCTTCAGCTGGGTCTCCAGGAATTCGGAGGTGGAAACGGCCTGTTGTTCCCTGATCTGGACGTTTTCTTCAATGAAGAGGGAGGCGAGCCTTGAAGCCGTCAACATGGCGACCTTGGGGCTCTCATGCTCGAAGGACAAGGAAAAAGCGTCTTTGTCCCGGATTACCTTGATATCGATCCGGTTCTGCATCATTTCGACCACTGTCTCCACCGGAATATTTTTCCTCTCCTCCCGGAAGAGTCCAATCTCGTCCATTACCGCCACCAGCCGTGTCCGGCTGAGGACCTGCTGCTCGATCGCTGGGACACGATCCTGGATTCTGTAATTCGTCATGGCGGTGATGTATTTCTCCGAAACGCGGGGCGGTATGACCAATATGGTAGTGGTTGATTTGTATTGGTCTGGTATCGCGACGCAATAGACGGCAGCCGCGAGCATGACGAGAACGATCGAAAAGAGGATCAGCCATTTCTTCCTGAGGAAAACTTCCAGGTATTCGAGAGGCTCCATGTCGGGTCGAAGCGGCATGTATTATCCTTAAAAGAGTTTGTAGTCCTTGCTCAAATCCAGGCCCAGCAAAACGGAACTTCGATCCAGATCCGCTCCTACGATGCTGTTTCTTGCTCTTTGTCGATTCATGTTTCCGGACAGGCGAAAAGATGCCCATTCGGCCGCCTGGTAGCGAAGACCCACATTTCCATTCCACGTTCTTATGTCTTCCGTCCTGGGGGTATCGAGCGACTGGTTGATCTGGTAGGAGCCGGTGAGGTCCCCCCACCAACCCTTGGCAAACTGGTCCGTGAGCGTAAACTGGATATTCCCCCTGTGGGTGGTGACGCCGAAGCTTCCTCCACCGGTCAACCCGTACGATCCGATCAAGGAGGCTCGAAAATCCTTCCGCGCATAAGTCAAGGAAAATTGGCCGGAGGGGGAGGAGTTGGTGTCTTTGCCCGTAAGCGTGGTCTCCCTCAGATAATCGACGCCGGCGGTTGCATCGAACGTGTAATATTCGGATATGATGTATTTTGCAGTGATCCCGGCTGCATTGGACCGGGAGTCCGTGTTGTCTGCGAACGTGTTGTAACTGGCATTTATGGAAATTCCCGAGGAGAAACGCGGAGTGAAATGGTAGGAGATCGAGGCACCCCCGGTCACCGTATCGGAATCGACCCCGGCCGCGTTATTATCCAGAAACGTTCGCTTCGTGCCCCCCGCTGTGAGTCCTAGGTCGACCTTGGGGTTCAGAAGATAAGTCAGTTGCAACGATCCCGTAAGATCCCTTGTCTTGGTAGGCGCGGTGATTACGACTTCCGAGGGGGGAAGCCCCGGGACAGGACTCGCGATCAATTGGTTGCGGCGATACGAGTCGCTGGATTCCACGAAACGAACCGTCGGTTGTAAAGATAGCCGCGGGGAAAACTGAAGGGGTTTTTCGACACTCAAACTGTACCTTGTTGTCCCCCGATTGTTCAATTCAGTATGGCTGGAGTAACGAGTGTATTCCAAACTGCCGCTGAGAATGATCGTGGTTTGCAATGTTTCCAGCGAGAGCGCGAGACCGGGAGTCGCCCGTGTGATGTAATCGGAGATCGTATTATCCGAAGTGCTGAAGATGTTGCTGTCCCAACTCTCTTCGATCGTGATTTTCGGGGTGGCGATCAGGTTGGCGGACATCGCCGGCGATATGACGGTAATCGAGAGAACCGCAAAGAAAACCGCGAACCGTATTTTCCCCCCCCGTTTCCGCTTCATCACGGCACCACGATGGTATCGCCGGGCTGCAATAGATAGTTCCCTTCTCCCACGTTATCGATCAGCCTGTAATAATTTATCCTCCGGACTTCCTGCTTGAGCCCCAGGCCGCGAACGAGCTTGATGCTCCGCGGGGCGGCGAACTGCGTGAACCCTCCCGCCAGCGAAAGAGCCTGTAGTACAGACATGTCGCTTCGCAATGGGTAAGGTCCGGGTTTGACCACGTTTCCGAGAACGAAGATCTTCGGAGCATTCACCTGCGTTACGATGACGGATACCTGGGGTTCCTTCAAATATACCAAAAGCTTCTGATAGATGACATCGGCCAGTTCGGCAGCAGTAAGGCCTTCCGCCTGGACGTCCTGCACCAGTGGGACCGAGATCATTCCGTCCGGACGAACAACGACATCCAGGGTCAAATCCTTGTTCTCCCATACGGAAATATGGAGAACGTCCTCCGGGCCAATCTTGTAATTCGAACTTGCCACAGAGGGAGGATGATCCTTCGGTTGACGGAGATTCGGCGACGGCTTGGGGGGAGCAACGAGAACCGTGTTATCCGCGATCGCCTCGTCTCCCCCGCAGGCCACCAGGAGCATCCAAATTACAAGCATCGCGCAGGCTACCGCCCATAGTCTCTTCACCTTTCCTCCTCCTATTGTCTCGCTTTTCAACCGCATTTGCAGCGCAAACACTCTAAAACAAACAGAAAAAACTAATCCTGGTTCAGCCCGCACTCCTTGATTTTGTATAGCAACGCCTTGTAACTGATGTCCAATATATGCGCGGCCTTCCGTCGATTCCATCTCGTCTGCCTCAACACGCGGTCGATCAGTTCCCGTTCCGCCTTGCGCTGGGCGATTTTGGCGACCTCTTTGAGGGTTCCCTTCTCGGGAAGGGAGGACTCACCCGATCCTCCCCGCACAGAAGAAGACTGGAGTTGCTCGTTGACAGCCGGCCCTGAATGAGAATTTGCGGGCTTGCCATACTCGTCCAGCTCCTCCTTGGAGCGCGTAAAATTACTATTATCCTTTTTTCTCATGAGTTCCGCAATGAGTTGGGATTCATTGCCCAGGATGACCAGTCGTTTGATGTTGTTCTCGACTTCCCGTATGTTTCCCTGCCAGCCGTAGTTCAGGAACAGTTCCATCAAGCGGGGGGATATTTTCACGCGCTCCCGGTTGTACATTTCGGAATATCTTTTCAGGAAATAATCGACGAGGAGAGGGATGTCCTCCTTGCGTTCCCGCAGCGGAGGAAGAAAGATATTCACCACGTTGATCCGATAGTAGAGATCCCGGCGGAAGCGGTTCTCCTCCACCATCCGTTCAAGATTTTTATTCGTCGCGGCCAGGATCCTGCAGTTGACCTTCACTTCCTTTTCGCCGCCGATCCGGAAAAACTGTTTCTCCTGGAGAACATTGAGGAGTTTCGATTGGAGGTCCATGTGCATTTCACTGATTTCGTCCAAGAAGATCGTCCCGTTTTGCGCGATTTCGAACCGGCCATATTTCCTCCGGTGAGCTCCGGTGAAGGCCCCCCTTTCGAATCCGAAGAGCTCGCTTTCCAGGAGTTCCCGCGGGAGGGCGGCGCAGTTGACCTTGATGAACGGCTCCCCCGCACGATCGGATGCCTTGTGAAGAGCCTTGGCGACCAGGTCTTTTCCGGTCCCGCTCTCCCCCGTGATGAGGACCGTGATGTCCGTATTGGCGACCTGGTCCAGGATTGCCTGAACCTTGCTCATCTTGTCGCTCATGGAAAAGAGAAGCTTGTACTCGTCCTCGACCTGGATCTTGGTTTTCAGTTCCTCGAGCTCCCATTTGGCCTGTGTGTTTTCGAGTACCATCTGGATTTTGAGCAGCAGCTCCTCGCGACGGAAAGGCTTCTTGATGTAATCGTTCGCACCGTCTTTCATCGCGCGTACGACCTCCTCGACGTCGCCTTGCCCAGATACCATGATGATGGGAATGTTCATGCCTTTGGCCCGGAATGGCTTGACGAGGTCCACCCCGTTCCCATCGGGGAGGAAAATATCGAGGATGACGCAGGAAAAATGATGATTGTCGAGGTATTCCATCGCCGTTGCCTTGTTGAAGGCGGTGGTTACCTTCATCCCCTTCTCGATGAGAAGATTCTGGGTAAATTGGGTGAATACAGGGTCGTCGTCAACGACGAGGATATTCGATATTGTCATTCGTTCCCTCCCGCGTTCCCTCCCGAGTCTAGCCTAACCTCAGCAAACCTCGTGCCTCCCTTACCCATATCGGCAAATAACTTTCACAAATTCACATATCGCGCCATTATTAAAAGAGTTATTGCGGGGTGTGATTTCCCCAAGGAAATCTCCGCTTGAGATGTTATTGCCCTAAAGAGTAGAATAAAAAGGCCAAAGTGTGGAAATTATTTCCTTTTGGTGGGAAAATAATTATACAAGAAGAGAGAGCAAAACTTTGGTTCCCTTCCCTGGCGCGCTTTCCAACCAAATCTTCCCGTTCTGGATCTCGATTAATTTTCGGCAGATGCTCAGCCCCAGTCCGATCCTTGCGCTGGCGTCCTTGCTGGCCACGATCTGCTTCTCGGTGAAGATCTTTTCCAGTTGTGACTTGTGGATTCCGACTCCGGTGTCTTGTATCCAGAAAGTGACGGACTTGTTATCCTCCGCCCTCGCTCCTATCCGGACCTCTCCGTTCGGAGGGGTGAACTTGATGGCGTTATAAAGCAAGTTGTCCAGGATCTGAAACACCCTTTCCGAGTCCCCCTTTGCCTTGAGCCTCGGCAACTCACCTTCCATGGAGATTCTGACCTGCTTCTGTGCGGCATAAGGGCGGTAAAACGCAGCGCATTCCTGGAGGAGCGTATCGAGCTCGAATGGCTTCGATTGGATCCGGATCTGTCCTCTCTCCGCGGCCTCGTAATCCAGCAGCGTATTGGCCATCGTCTTCAGACGAAGGATTGTGCGGACAGCCTGGTCCTGGAATTGTATGGAATCGGCTTTCTGGCAGTCGCCACACTTTTCCTTGAGGATCTGGAAATACCCGTCAAGGACCGTCAGGATCGACTGGAAATCGTGTCCCGCCATGGAGATCAGGAACCCCTTGTAGGAGCTCTGGAGCCTGCCATCTTTCAGCTCGGCCTGCAGGCGGGAGAGCCGGTCGCGCGCTTCCTTCTCGAGCTTTTCGGTCTCCAGGCTCAAATTAAGTTTCTCGACGGACCGCGCGACCGAGTGCCGCAGGATGTCCGAGGCGATCGGCTTCCTCAGAAAATCGTAGGCCCCCTGCTTCAAAGCTTCGATAACCGATTCCAGCGTTGGCGATTTGGACACAAAGATGAATGGAAGATACGGGTACTTTCGGAGAGTGTCTTCCAGGAAGGTCAGCCCGGATTGCTTCCCGACGTTCAATTCCGAAAGGATGACGGTCTTCCCCTTTGCCCTGCGAAGGTGTGCCGCAGCCTTTTCATAATTGTTCACAGTGGTTACGGAATATTTCTCCCGGGAAAGTATTTCCTTTGTCTGGGCAAGAAATTTCGCATCGTCGTCGATGAGGAGAACGCGAAGACAATTCATATGGGAAAATAATACCATAGGTATCTCCGAAAATGGGAACGATTCCGCATTACATCGTATCAAGAACCATTAATCAGGAAGAATCAAATAGGGTAGGGGGAAACCGGGTTCAATTCCCTAATGTGTGCCAATGAGAAAAGACTGGTGGCGGTGCAGGGACTTGAACCCCGGACACTGCGGATATGAGCCGCATGCTCTCACCATCTGAGCTACACCGCCACGCTGGCAGTAACTTTAAATTATACCATACTCATTTCAGCCATAGTACGCGCCACTCCCCGAACTTTCCGAGGATCTTCCCCTTGTCGATGGAGGCGACGCCGATCCGGAACGGCTTGCCGCCCTGCGAAAAGTCGATGAAGGCGTCCCGGGCGGAGCTGCCGGTCTGCGGTGTCCGCCATGCGAGCTGCAGAGAGTCGCCGTCCTGTGCGAAACACAATGCCTCGGCGTTTGAGAAAACGCGGAGGTTCTCGAAGAATCCCCCGGCCGTGACGAGGTTATTGAGAACGATGAGCTCGTCGTTCTTGTCGCCAAGAAGGTCGACGCCGAAGAGGCGGTTGGGGAGATAGAGCCGTTTCGTTCCCACCGCCAGCTCCGGTTTGCCGGAGGGGCTGAGCAGGGCGTCCAGGGCCGTTTCCGTTCCGGAAACGGCATCGACGCTCTCCCACAGCTTTTTCCCGTTCCCATCCAGCAGGACCAGGCGGTCTCTGTCTCCAAGTGTGACGAATCTTACGCTCCCGCCCTTCTTGAGGGTGGTGAAGGAATAGATCCACGTCCCCTCGATCAGCGGGAGGGGGGTCCCTTTTTCTTTGCGTCCCCCAGGCCCGAGCTGGGAGAGCGCCAGGCGATAGACGGGCCCCTTGAAAATCGCGACGGGGTCGGACTCCTGCCCGACGAGGACGATCCCTTCCTTTCCGATATCCAACGCCCGAAGGAAATAAGGGATGTCGCGGGCGATCCGTTGGTATTGTTTGCCGTCGTACTCCCAGATGTCGGACAATGCCTTCCCTGTCACGTACCGGACCGCGATAATCTCGGCCACGCCGTTCCGGTTAAGGTCAGCTGTGTCCACGTGGATGAAGCCTTCCCCCGCATCGGGGATGCGGGCTTTCTCGACCAGGTCGTCCCCTTCCACGCCGTATACCGCGATCCCGTCCGTGGTCGCGGCGATCACCTCCATTTTTCCGTTGCGGTCCGTGTCTCCCCAGGCGACCGAGACAACGTCGCCGGGAACGTTCCGGCTGCGGGAGATTGTCCCTGTGAGCTTGGGGATCTTGCGCCGCTCCTTGCCCTCCCCGATCACTTCATCCCCGAAGAACAGGTATTTAAGCTTCGATGCGGCTTCGATGGCCAACCGGTTAATGGCAGGTCGCAATTCCGTTCCGGCCTGCGCTCCGTTGTCCACGGCATTGACCACGACGGTCCTTCCCTTGCCCGGATCTTCCGTCGCGGCGAGGGTGAGGTCCAGTGTGATCGTCCGCCCGATGCGCGAAACCGCGCCGGTCAGGATGTAAGTGGCGCCGAGGCTGCGGGCTCTCTTCCGGATTCGGGAGGGGTCCTGCGCTCCCTCGATGGGGACCGCTTGAACGTCGAGCCGGTCCTGAAGCCTTTCCTTCAGCGCCTGTCCGAGGCGGGAGATATCGTCCGCGGCTGTGTTGTCGGACAGGTTCTGCAGGGGAAAAAACGCAACTGTCTGGCGCGCCCCTCGCGCTGTGCCGATCGCCAGCAGGCAGGAAGCCGCAACGGCGGCGGCGAGAAGAAGACGCGCCCTCATCGAATCAGCGACACCACCTTCTTGAATTCGGGCGTCGCCGCCACTTTGAGCAGCTGGAAAACTGCCGTTTCCGTGCTGAAGACGGTGCAGCCGGCGTCGCGAAGCGCCTGAAGGCCGCTTTGGTAGTTGTGCAGGAAACGCGAGGAGACCGCGTCGTCCAGGACGAAGACGGAATACCCCGCACGGGTCAGGTCCACCGACGTCTGGTAGACGCAGACGTGGGTCTCCATCCCGACGATCACCACCTGCTTCCGTCCTGCGGCCGCCACCGCCTGCAGGAACCCCTCGTCCCGGGCGCAGCTGAAGGTTACCTTCTCGATCCTTTGGTACCGCTTTCCTTCCAGGGGGCGCAGGATCTCCGACACTGTCGGGCCCAGGCCCTTCGGATACTGCTCCGTCAGGAGGATCGGCAGCCCAAGCGTGCCCGCCGTCTCGATCATGACCTGCATGTTTCTAAGGGCCGGCGGGTACAGATCCTTGTGGATCGCCGGCACAAGCTTCTCCTGCACGTCCACCACGAGGAGAAGTGCATTCTCACGGTTCAGGAAATCGGCCACGGCGTTTCTCTCCCTTCTTCAAGCCCCGACGGCGCAGGCAAGGACCTCTTCCTCCATCGGAGTCAGTTTCTCGAACCCGGTTTCGGTGACGAGATAGGCGTTTTCCAGCCCCACCGCCCCCTCTCCGGGGAAGACGAACTTGGGCTCCATGGCAAACGTCATCCCTTGCGCCAGGACGGTCTTCGATCCCTTCGCGATGAAGGGGAACTCGTCCGCCTCGATGCCGATGCCGTGCCCGATGAACTTGACATTGTACCCCGGCGGGCCCATGAAGTTAGCGGCAAACGGACTGTGGGAGGCCATCTCCATTCCGATTTCATAAAGGTCCCCCGCCGCGGCCCCCGGGCGGATCGCGCTTTCGATGTTCCGCAGAACCTTGACCGCCAGCGCGTGGGCCATCGTCATCTTCTCCGGCAGGGCCCCGATGACGTACGTCCTGGCCATGTCGACCAGGTAGCCGCCCTGGGCCCACATGACGTCGACGATGATCGGCTCGTTTTTCCCGAAAGCGCGGTATCCCTGCCCTGTCGGGACGTACGGGGATGTCCCCTTTCCGGCGGTGGGGAAGTCGGCGTAGGACGGCACGGCCGCATCGGGGCCGGAGATGACGCATCCCAGGCCCACCTCCTGGTTCCAGGCGCGCATCCGGGTGATGGTCGTATGACCGCCCGCGATCGCCTTTCCCTGCAGGATCCCCTGGAGCTCCATCTCGGTCATTCCGGGCCGGATCTGCTTCCGCGCCTCGGAAAGCAGCGCGGAGAGCATCTTCCCGCAGCTCCGCATGGCTTCGATCTCGGAGGGCCCCTTGACGGCACGGATCTCCCGGACGGCGCCGGAAATGTCCTCCGTCCTGACGCCGGGGAAGAGCGCCGCGTAGCGGTTGAAGGTCAGGACGGGCATCACGTCCATCTCGAAACCCAATGATCGGAAGGAAATCCCCTTCTTCCCGAGCCAGGCCGGAATATCCTTCAAGCCGGAGATCTTTACGATGATCTCGACCGGCGACTCGGCGACCGCCCTCTCGTACACCTTGCGGACGAAGTAGACCGGTTCCTTGGCGGCGGGAATGACGAGGATTCCCTGCTGGATGGAGCCGGCGAAGTAGAACAGGTCGGGGTTCTGGACGATGACCGCCCCGTCCAGGCCAGCCTGCGTCAGTTTCACCCGCAGCGCGCCGATCCTCGCGCTGATTTCTTCTTTCGGCGTCAGTCGATACATAAAATTTACTTAAGCCCAGGGACGTTCTTAAACTTTTTAATGTCTGTGCACACTTTTAACCCTTTTACCATGGGGAAACGTCTGGTATTCATAAGATACTTAAAAAAAATGGGACATGCTTAAAAAGTTTAAGAACGTCCCCGGAATTAAGTTATTTGGTTTTTTCCCAGAGTTTTTCGAGTTCCTGGTAGGACTTCGGGAATTCGGCCTGGAAGCGCAGGTAGATGGGGACCGGGTAGCGGACGCCGCCTGCGTGCGTTTTCTCGAGTCCCTCGACCACTTCTTGCGCCATCGCGTAGGGGAAGGTGAAGGCCATTTCGTCGTCGGCCGTCAACCCGAAGATGCGGTCGCCGTGGCACGGCAGGATGACCTGCGGTTCTCCGGTCTTCTTCCCCTTGATGATGATGTCGGTGCAGTCTCCGCGACCGGAAAAATCGCTCTTCAGGCTCCCCCCTTTTTTATAGAGGCAAGCGCTGAGGATCCGAACCACCTGGGCAGAATTTCCGTAGACGAGGACCGTGTCGGGGATGAAGTTCACGCGGCCCAGGGGGCCCGCGACCACGAAGGCGTATTCGCCCGTGTCGTACTTGGCCAGCGCCTCTTCGAAGCGAGCCCCCGCTTCCTTGCAGGAGGCGTACATCCCGTCGGCCAGGCCTCCCGAGGTGTAATATTCGTTGCGCTCCTCGAACCCGAACGCAGCCTTTGCGATCGGGCAGGAAAGGTCCTCCCCCGAGAACGCCATGGCCCATCCGTAGCGCCGAGCGATGGAAATCGCTTGGCAGATCGCCATCTTAATCCCAAGATGCTTAGATGGAACTTTCACTTTCTCGGGGAGCTGCTCTCCCTTCTTAAAGGACTTGATCCCCAGTGGAAACGTGTGCACGCGAAGGTGCTTCTCGAGATGTGCGTTAAGTGTCGCAGCCTCCATTGTGGGTCCCCCTTGTCCGTTTAATCCCATTTCCGCGAGTCGAGGATCTTCTTCTCCTTTTCGGTCATCTCCGCCTCCTGCACGAAGACGACTTCCCCCCGCAGGCGCGTCAGTTCGCGGGCCGTTTCCGCAATTTTCTCCCGAAGCGCATCGGAGGGCAGGACTCCCTCGCCCAGGATCGCGCGGATCCCCATCCGGTCCTCGTGGCCGGTGCGGGAGATCATCAACTGGACGGCGAAGACCTCAGGGACCTTCTTCTCGAGCTGGACCACCTGCTCGGGGTGGACGAACATCCCTTTGACCTTTGTTACCTGGTCCACTCTTCCCACGATCCGCAGGAGCCGTGCGGAGGTCCGCCCGCAGGGGCAGGGGTCGTTCGTATAGATGGAGAGGTCTCCCGTGGCAAAGCGCACGAGCGGATAGGTGGTGTTGGGCAGGGTGACGACAACTTCCCCGATCTCGCCGGGAGCAACCTGCTTTCCGGTAGCCGGGTCGAGCAGCTCCATCACGATCTCGTCGTTGACGTGCATCCCCTTCGCCTCGAAGCACTCGTATCCGAGCGATCCGACGTCAGCCGTCCCGTAGGCCTGGCGGACCTGGATTCCGAATTCCTCCTGGAACCGCTTTCGCAGAGTTTCCGGCAGCATCTCCGCGGCGACCAGCGCCACCAGGAGCTGGAGTCCGTCTCCAGGGACGACTCCCATCTCCTTGGCCTTCTCGAGGATGGTCATCAGGAAGGAGGGGGTGCCGACATAGCCGGAGACGCACAAGTCCCGAAGGACCTGTACCTGCATTTCGGTGTTCCCGACGCCGGCGGGAATCACCGTGCAGCCGATCCGGATCAGCGCCTCGTCGAACATCAGGCCCGCTGGGGAAAAGTGATACATGAAGGTGTTCTGGACGATGTCGCCCTGGCGGAATCCCGCCGCTACGAACGCCTTCTCCCACCGCCAGTGGGTCTCCTCCCGACCTTCCGGGTCGAAGGTCGGGCCCGGTGAGACGTAGATCCGGCGCATTCCGCGGGGCGGGACTGCCGCCAGTCCCCCGAAGGGCAGCTCCGTTTTCTGGATGTTCTTCAGGTCGGCCTTCCGCGTGAGGGGGATCTTCGCCAGGTCTGCGACGTCCTGGATGTCGTTCGGGTGGACGCCTGCCTCGTCCATCTTCCTTCGTGCTGCGGGCGCCTTCTCGTAGGCGTACTGAACCGTCTCCCGGAGGATGCGCCGCAAGAATCCCGCCCGTTCCCTTGAGGACATCTTCTCCTGCTCCTCGTCGTAGAACCCGCGCTTCCGGTCGACCATCGATCACTCCTCGAAAAACAGGTGGATCAAAAAGTTTAAGAACGTCCCCGGTATTAAGAAAGCCAGCGCTTGCGGCGCTTGTAGTGCTTGACCTCGCGGTAGGACTTTCGCGCGCCGACCTCGTTCATCCCCAGGTAGAATTCCTTGACATCCTCGTTGTTGGCGAGCTTTTCCGTTTCGCCGTCGAGCACGACCTTCCCGTTCTCCATGATGTAGCCGTAGCTGGAGATGGATAGCGCCACCCGGGCGTTCTGCTCCACCAGGAGGATCGTAGTCTTTTCCTTTTCGTTGATGTCCTTGATGATCCCGAAGATCTCCTTGACCAGCAGCGGGGAAAGCCCCAGCGACGGCTCGTCCAGGAGCATCAGCTTCGGCCGGGCCATGAGCGCGCGCCCGATCGCAAGCATCTGCTGCTCCCCGCCCGAAAGATACCCTGCCAGCCCTTTGCGACGGTCCTTGAGCCTGGGAAAGTACGCGTAGACCCGCTCGTAATCCGCCTTAACGTTCGCGGAGTCCTTCCGGGTGTGCGCCCCACAACGGAGGTTCTCCCCCAC
This sequence comes from Deltaproteobacteria bacterium RBG_16_64_85, assembly GCA_001798885.1. Taxonomy (NCBI): domain Bacteria; class Deltaproteobacteria; species Deltaproteobacteria bacterium RBG_16_64_85. Next base: position 74,430 of record MGQW01000092.1, on the reverse strand, counting down.
GCTCAGGTCCTCGAACACCCGCCGGCCCTCCATCACCTGGAAGACTCCCCGCCGGACGATCTCCTCGGGGTCCCGGCCATTGATCTTCTCCCCTTCGAAGAGGATCTCGCCGTCGGTCACTTCGCCTTCCTCGGACTTGAGGAGTCCCGAGATCGCCTTGAGCGTGGTGCTCTTCCCCGCCCCGTTGGCCCCGAGCAACGCCACGATCTGCCCCTTGGGAACGACGAGGGACAGCCCCTTCAGCACGAGGATGACGTCCGAGTAGATCACCTCGATGTTGTTCACCTGGAGCATGCGTTCCCGCCTTCGGTTGAATTTGCGAAAAGGGCGAGGGGATCTTCACCCCCCCGCCCGCTCCCGCCCGCCTTACAGACCGAGCCACTCCTTCTTGCGCTCGAGCTCGATCGTCTTTTTCAGGATCATCTTGCCTTTCTCGTATTCGTAGATCTTCGCCGACATGTTCGGCCGGTGATCGGCCGGGGTAAAGGTGATCTTGGAGGTCAGCCCGCCCGTGTCGTAATCCTTGATCGTCTCGAGGGCCGCCTTGACACCGGGACCGTTCAGCTCCCCCTTCTTGTCCGCGATCTTCAGTGCCTCGCACAACACCATCATGGACACCCAGCCGCGAATATAGTGGGTGTTCTGGTGCTGCCCCTTGGTGATCTCCTTGATCAGCTTCATGCCGGGGACGTTCTCTCCGTAGATCGAGGCGGCCTGGAGGCCCATCAAGCCATCGGCCGCGTCACCCGCCATCTTGACGAGGTCCTCGTCGTTCCCCCACAGGTTCACGAAGAATTTAGTCTTGAGTCCCAGTTTCTTCGCGTCCTTGAGGACGACGGCCGTGGAGGGCGTCGTCCCGCCGATCCACGCGAAATCGGCGTTCTTGCTCTTGAGCGACAGCATCTGCGAGTTCGCTTCGATCGCCTTGAGATCCACGTTCTCGTCCCCCACGATCTCGAACCCGAGCTCCTTTGCGTACTCCTTTCCCCCTTTGATGGGCGCAATTCCGTACGGGACGTTCGGGTAGATGAAGGCCACCTTCGGGGCCCTCTTCTCCTTCCAGTTGTCCTTGATGTACTTCAGGCCCGCCCTGAGCTGGGTCGTGTAGTCTGCGGCGATGAAGAAGTTGTAGGGCGCCTTGTTGATGTCGGTCAAGTGCGCCGAGTAGGACGCGGAGAGGTAGGGGATCTTGTCCTGGGCCAGAAACCCGGTAAGCGCCTCGGTGTCCCCCGATCCCCATCCCTGGACCGCCACGACCTTCTCTTCCAGGTATTTCTTGTACTGGTTGATCGCCTTGTTCTTGTCGTAGGCGTAGTCGTACATCGGCATGTCGATCTTCTTGCCGTTGATCCCGCCCTTCGAGTTGATGTACTCCTTGTAGTCCTGAACAGCCTTGGCATAGGGGTTCCCGACCGACGACGTCGGGCCCGTAAGGTCGGCCAGATGCCCGACCTTGATGTCGGCGGCGAGGGTTCCGCCCGCCATTAGGAACAGTGCGCACGCCGCAAGGGCGGCAACCCGGATCACGTTCTTCCCCATTCTTTCCTCCTTGAGAATTGTTTTTCCATCGTTATTGGTCCGTTTCCCATGCCCTCCGATCTCCCCTTCCCCGCCATCCCACCTCCTTTCATCACGATTTTCCCGTCGTTCGCTGTCGCAGCCAGCACAACTACAACCCTTCAGTACGAGAACGGATAAAGCTTCCAATAGGCCTTGACCATCTTCCAGCGGTGGGCCAGCCCGTCGGGCTCGAAGATCAGGAACAGGACGATGATCAGGCCGAAAATCCCGTGCTCGAAGGCGATGGCGAGCCGTGCGATGCTCGGCAGATCGGCCTGCACCACCTCCGTGAGCGCCGAGAGGACCTTCGGCAGCAGGATCATGAAAATCGCGCCGTAGATGGAGCCGAGAACGCTCCCCAGCCCCCCGATGATGATCATGGCGAGATAGACCACTGAAACCTCGATGTTGAACTGCTCCGAGGTCACGAACTTCAGCGAATGTCCGTAGAGGGCCCCCGCCACCCCTGCATAGAACGAGGAGATGCCGAAGGAGAGGAGCCGGTACTTGTACAGGCTGATCCCCATGATCTCCGCCGAGATGTAATGGTCCCGGACGGCCATGAAGGCCCTCCCCGTCTTGGTCCGCATGAGATTGGACGCAAAAAGGATCATCGCGACGGCGATGACGAGGACGAGGAAGTAGTACGAACGGTCGGAGGCGAACGTGAAACCGGCGAGGGTGGGACGGGGGATCGTGATGCCGTAGCTTCCACCCGTCACCGGCTCCCACCGGACGAAGATCCATTCCAGGATGAACTGCGAGGCAAGTGTCGCGATGGCAAGATACAGGCCCTTGAGCCGCAGCGACGGGATGCCGAACACCATCCCGCACAGGGCGGTTACGATGCCGGCCGCGGGGACCCCGACCCAGAACGACAGCCCCATTTTCGCCGTGATGTAGGCCGAGGTATAGGCGCCCACGCCGAGGAACGCCCCCTGGCCCAGGGAGATCTGGCCGGTGAAACCAGTCAAAATGTTGATGCCGACGGCGCCGATCGAGGCGATCAGGATCTGAAGGAGGATCCACTGGTATTCCCCCTTCAGCAGGAACGGAAGCACCAGCAGGAACACGAGAAACAGCGCCATGCAAACCCTGACAAACGGCGTCTGGAATATCTCGACGTCCTTCACATAGGAAGTTCGATAGTCGCCGCAGTAATGCATCCGTTCCTTTCCTTACCGTCGCGCCGGCATCTTCAGACGCGCTCGATTTCCTTCGTCCCGAACAGCCCGTAAGGCTTGATCATGAGGATGATGACCAGAAAGACGTACGGCGCGACCTCCTTGACTCCGCTCAAATCGAAATATGCTTTGCAGAACCCGTCGGACAGGTTTTCCAGGACACCGACGATCAGCCCTCCCAGGGCGGCGCCCAGGATGGAGTCCAGCCCGCCGAGGATCGTCGCGGGGAAGACCTTGAGCCCGAAGTGGTAGAGGGAGCTGTTGATCCCGTTGATGTTCCCGATGAGCACCCCTCCGATCCCGGAGACGACCGCGGAGATGATCCAGGAGAGGGCGAATATCTGCTTGACCGAGATCCCCATCGACTGCGCGACCTGCTGGCTGAAGGCGGTGGCCCGCATCGCGACGCCCGCCTTGGAATATTTGAAGAACACGGAGAACACCGCCAGGAGGAACAGCGACAGGACGAAGCACCACACGAACTCGAGGGAGACGGGGAGCCCCGCGATCGTCAGCATCTCCTGGGGAAACAGCTTCGGCTCGTAGACAAGGATCTCGGTTCCCCAGACTGCCGAGACGATCGAACGGAACACCAGCGCGAGCCCGATGGTGACCATGATGATGGAAATGATCGGCTCCCCGATCATCGGCCGAAGGATCAACCGTTCCACGAAGAGGGCCAGGACCATCCCGAACAGGACCGTCAGCAGGAGGGCCGCCCAGAACGGCACTCCCATCTGCACGACGAAGGCGAAGCAGACGTAGGCTCCCACCATCAGCAGCTCGCCCTGCGCGAAGTTCACGACGCGCGTCGACTTGTAGATGATGGTGAACCCCAGCGCTACCGCCGAGTAGATGCTGCCGATGACCAGGCCGCTGATGACGAGCTGCAGCAGGTATTGCATTGTCATCGTCGCCCCCTACATGTCCTTGACGACGAGCGTCGTCTTGATGTTCGACGTCTTGCCGTCCTGGTACTTGATCACGGCGTCGATCGGGATCGCCGTCTGTCCGGCGTACATCTCCTCGATCACGTGCTTGTACCGATCCCCGACGAAGGCCCGCCGCACTTTCCGCGTGCGCGTCAGTTCGTCGTCGTCGGCATCCAGCTCCTTGTACAGGAGAAGAAATTTCCGGATCCTCGTCGTCGCCGGAAGCGTCTCGTTGACCTTGGCTATCTCTTTCGCGATCAGGTCGACGACTTCGGGCTTCCCCGCAAGATCCGTGTAGGTCGTGTAGTTGATCCTCCGGTTCTCCGCCCACTTTCCGACATTGGGGTAGTCGATGCAGATCATCGAGGCGATGAAGTCCCGCTCGTTCCCCAGGCAGACGCACTCCTTGATGTAGGGTGAGAATTTCAGCTTGTTCTCGATGAACTGGGGGGAGAACCGGGTGCCGTCGTTCAGGTGCATCACGTCCTTGACGCGGTCGATGACGATCAGGTGCCCGTCTTCCGTGAAGTAGCCGGCGTCGCCCGAGTGCAGCCAGCCGCCCGCAAGCGTCTTCTCCGTCTCCTCCGGGTTCTTATAGTAGCCCAGGAACACCGACGGGCTGCGGGAGAGGATCTCCCCCGTCTCGGAGAGGGTGACCTCGGTCTCGGGGATCGGCTTGCCCACGGAGTCGAAGTTGATGTCCCCCTCCCGGTGGATGCAGGAAATGCCGGAGATCTCCGTCTGCCCGTAGATCTGCTTGAGGTTGACCCCCATCGCGTTGAAGAACTTGAAGACGTCGGGCCCCAGCGCCGCGCCGCCGGTCGATGCGGTCCGGATCCGCAGCAGGCCGAGCCGGTCCTTCAGCGCCCGGAACACGAGGTAATAGGCCAGCCGGTGCCGCAGGAGCAGCCCGAACGAGGGGGTCCGCTTCCGGAAGATCGTGTCGGCGTACTCGTATCCCACGGGGACCGCCCAGTTGTACATCGCCCGCTTCAGCCGGGAGGCGTCCATGACTTTCACCTGGACCGTGGAGGTCATGTTTTCCCAGATCCGGGGCGGGGAGAACATGATGGTGGGGCCGACCTCGCGGATGTTCTCCTGCACGGTTTCGGGCTTCTCCGGGAAGTTCACGGTGAACCCGGTCAGGAGAGCGCTGGAGAGGCACATCATCTGCTCCCCGATCCAGGCCAGCGGGAGGAAGGAGACGAACTCATCCTTTTCCCCCTTGGGGTCGACCTCCATCAGGTTCGCCGCCATCGTGAGGAGGTTCCGGAAAGAAAGCATCGCCCCCTTCGGGAAGCCGGTCGTCCCGGAGGTGTAGCAGATGAGGGCGAGGTCCTCGAGCTTCGACGCCGCGACCTTCTTTTCATAGAGCTCCGGCTCCCTCTGCTCGAGCTCCCGGCCGAAGTTCTCCACCTCCTTGAAGTCGAGGAGAAACGGCTCCTTGTAGCTGCGCATCCCGCGAGGGTCGGTATAAACGATGTATCGTACCTTGGGGAGCTGCTCCTTCATGTCGAGGATCTTGTCCACCTGCTCCTGGTCTTCGGCCACCACGAACGTGGAGTCGGAGTGGTCGATGACGTAGCCGACCTCCTTCAGGGTGGAGTCCTGGTAAAGCCCCAGCGGGACGGCGCCTGCCGCCTGCGCCGCCACCTCCGCCCAGACCCACTCCGGCCGGTTGTCCCCGATGATGGCGACCTTGTCGCCGGGAGCGAGCCCAAGCGACACCAGCCCCAGCGAGAAGTATTTGACGTGGTCGTGGTATTCCTTCCAGGTGAACTCCTGCCAGATTCCGAACTCTTTCTCGCGCATGGCTACCTTGCGGTTCCCGAAACGCTCCGCGTTGTGGGCCAGGAGCTTGGGAAAGGTGTCGAACCGGGCCAGGACCTCCTTCATCGCGGTCACCGCTCCTCCAGTTTCCGGAGGAAGTCGTCTTCCTCGCCGATGTAGGCGCGGATCACGTGGGGGTCCTTCGCCACCTCGGCCGGCACTCCTTCGGAGATCTTCACGCCGAAGTCCAGTACGCTCACGCGTTGGCTGATGTCCATCACCACCCCGAGGTCGTGCTCGATCAGGAGGATCGTCACGCCCCACTCCTCGTTGATGTCGAGGATGAACCGCGCCATGTCTTCCTTCTCCTCCAGGTTCATTCCGGCCATCGGCTCGTCGAGCAGGAGGAGCTTCGGCTTGAGGGAGAGGGCGCGGGCGAGCTCCACGCGCTTGCGCAGCCCGTAGGCCAGCGTCCCGACCGGCTTCTTGCGGATGTTCTCGATCTCCAGGAAATCGACGATGTCCTCGACCGCCTTGCGGTTTTCGATCTCCTCGGTCCGTGCCGGTCCCAGGTAGATCCCGCCGGCGAAGAAGCCACGCTTCAGGAACAGGTGCCGGCCGAGCATCAGGTTGTCGAGCACCGTCATGTGATGGAAGAGCGCGATGTTCTGGAACGTCCGGGCGATGCCGAGCCGGGCGATCCGGTCCGGGTGCATCCCGGTGATCTTGCTGCCCTCGAAGTAGATCGCCCCTTGCTGCGGCTTGTAGACGCAGGAGATGCAGTTGAAGATCGACGTCTTGCCCGCACCGTTGGGACCTATGATAGCGTGGATCTTTCCCTTCTCGACGCCGGTAGAGAAGCCATTGATGGCTTTGACGCCGCCGAACGACAGATGGATTTCGTCGATCCTAAGCAATGGCAATGGGTTTCCCTCGAGATGATCAGAAAGCACTATAGGCAATCCCCCGCTCATTTGCAAACCATTGTTTGGAATTTTCGCATTGGAGACCGAACCTTATTTATCATCGGGTTAGGTCCCTAACAGGAATCCGAACCAAAAATCATTTTCGATCCTGCCGGCGCACCCGCCCCTCCGGTGGATTTCACCGGATCGCCTATTGTATTATCAGATCAGGTATGGATGCGTCGGTACGGAGGTTCATTACAAATGAGACGCTGCGCGATCGTCGCCATGGCCCTTCTGATGCTGATCGCCGCCGACTCCCGGGCCGACATCTACAAGTGGGAAGACGAGACGGGCGCGATCCATTTCACCGACGATCTCTCGAATATTCCCTCCGGGTCCCGAGGCAAGGCAACGATGGTGATCCGCGAGGCTCCCCGCACGGCGGAACCGCTCCCTTCCGTTCCGCCCCCTCCTGCTCCCGCGCCGTCCCCGAAAGACGAAGCCGCCGAGGCGGCAATGGGGAAGGAAGCACTGGCCTCCCAGGCGGAGCAGTTGAAAGCCAAGATCGCAGCCAAGGAAAAGCTGATCCGGTTCGTCGAGGACCGGCAGAACCTGGCCCTGAATCCGGACCGCAGGCGCGTCATCGACCCGGGAGACCTGGAGCTGGTCAGGAAATACCAGGCGGAACTTCCCGAGGACCGGCAGATGCTGCAGGATCTCGAATCCCGCCTCGAACTCCTCAAATAGCCTCGAATTCCACCGGCAAGGGCGCAACCACCCGGAGAAGCTCTTTCGTCGCCGGGCGGGCGAACCGGACTTCCTCCGCGTGCAGCATCAGCCGGCATTTCCCCGGCCCCTCCGGGGGAACCGCGCCGTAGCGCCTGTCCCCCACGATCGGAAAACCCGCTGCCGCCAGGTGCGCACGTATCTGGTGGCGCTTCCCCTTGGAAATGACCGCCCGAACGAAGGTACATTCACCCGCCGGACGGACCGGCAGGACGGCGGTCCAGTAGTGAGGGTCTTCCTCGTTCCGTTCTCTCCGGACCCTGACCTTCTCCCCTCCTGCAGTCTCCAGCAGGTAGGACAGCGACATCTCCTTTTCCAGCCGTCCCTTCACGAGGCAGGCATACGTTTTTACGATCCGCCCCTTTTCCCTCTCCCTTGCGAGGAACTTGAACGCCTCCGGGGAAAGCGCCGCCGGCACCGCACCGCTCGTAGCGTAGTCGAGACGGGTAAGGAGCGTGAGGCCCGGCTCCTTCGAGATTTCTGCCACGATCGGATAGAGGAACCGGAGAACTCCCGCAAGGGTCCCCATCTCCATCGGACGCTGCGGCTCGGTGTGCACGTCAGCGGGCTTGGAGAGCACCGCAACATCGGCGTCGGCGTAAAGAACGGAGGCGCCGGGGAGATTTCCGGGAACGGGAAGCCAGTCCTCCCGTTCCGCGATCTTCCGGACGACGACCTCGTCCCCGGCCTGGAGGGAGCACCCTTTCTTCCCCTCCTCCAGGCCCACGGCAACGTCCCCGGCATCGATCGCAAACCGGACGCTCTTTGCAGGCAGGTCGTGCATCATCTTCCGAAGAAACCGGTCCAGCCGGCATCCTTCCAGCCTGCGCGGGACCGTGTAGACCAGCCCTTCCCTCACGAACACCCTCTGATCGATCGCTGAATTCACCGCACATTGTACCCCGCCGCCGGGAACGGGGGAAAGGGAAGTCCGGGCGGGAATATTGGGAATCCGCGGTGGGAATCCGCGGTGTGGAATCCGTGGTGTTGAATCCGTGGTTGACACCCCCCGGTGTTGTGTATACTGTATACAGTACAAAGCGCGCACTGAAGCCGCAACTCTGCGGGGGTCCCCCCTCCTCCGGAGCTGCCGGAGCGCACCCCCACTTCCACCCGCGCGCCGAAGCGCCCGGCAGGTCCCCACCTGCCGGGCGCTTCCGTTTGGTGCGGCCATCAAGGCGTACAAAATGGATAGGGCGACCCGAAGGCCGCCCTATCTCTTCCGTGGTACGCAGGGTCGCCTAAATCACGGAAGCCTCAAGTTGGCCGGGGAGGAAGGAGAATGGATATTTCAAGTGAGGTTCCAGGCAACCGGTGCCGAGAAATTCGACTTGAGACCGTCTACGCCAACCGACCGGATGCTGATGTAGCAGACCCCCCCTGGCTGGGTAAACGGGAGGAGGTTGGCCAGCAAGAATTCCTTCGTCAACGTCTGGGTGTAGGAATGCCCGTCCGTGGCAAGTACGTTCGAGACCGCTGCCACCTGGGCGACCGGCACATCGTTTTCGGTGAAGTTCGTATCGCTGCTTACATAGAATTCGTAATAATCGAGGTCCCGGTAGGGATCCAGCGGGGTGTTGTCGATATAGGTTTGGGGCGGGTCCCAAGCCAGAGTCGATGTAGGAGAGCCGGTGCCCGTAGATTGGGACTGAGTCTTCTCGTCGCCTCCACCACATCCGATCAACAAGCCTCCGAGGAGGAATGACAATGCGAACAGGAGGTGGAACCTTTTAAGCCTCATCTCGTTTGCCCCTTCCCATGGGTCCCGGCTTGACGAATAACCGCTTTCGTCTATTGCATGAACATGTACATGTTCATAGCTCGTGCCAATGAGAACGAACGTGTTTCCTTACGGGGAATGCCGATGCATCTCCTTGAATGAAAAGGAAATAGAAGGATTACTCTTATATGGGAATGATTACGACTAGGAAGAAGCCAAGGCTCTAAATTCGATTTTGAAATCCGCTTTTCAAAAGCGAGCTATGCAAGTCAAATCAAAAAAGCATACACGCCCGGCCGGTCCTGAACCGGCCGAGCGCCTTCTCTTTCCGGAGATTCCCCCTGGCGGGGGAAGCGGTACTACTGTCCGACGACCGAGGCCTTGCGGATCGTCACGGGTTCCTTGGGGACATCCTGGAACATCCTGACGTTTCCGGTGGGGACATTACGGACCTTGTCGACGACGTCCATCCCTTCGATCACTTTCCCGAACACGGCATACCCGAACCCCTGCGGCGTTTTACTCGCATGGTTGAGAAAATCGTTGTTCACGACGTTGATGAAGAACTGAGCCGTCGCCGAATCGACCACGGCGGTTCTGGCCATGGCGATCGTCCCCCGGTCGTTCCGCAGCCCGTTGCCCGCCTCGTTCCTGATCGGGGGATGGGCCGGACGCTTCTCTTTCATGTCGGGGGTGAACCCGCCCCCCTGGATCATGAATTCACGGATGACGCGATGGAAAACAAGGCCGTCGTAATGAACCTCCTTGACGTACTCGAGAAAGTTTTTTACGGTGATCGGCGCCTTGTCGGGATACAGCTCGACCTTGATGTTCCCCATGCTGGTTTCCAGAAGAACCACCGGGTTCCCTCCTTTTTTCGCGGTGTCCGCGGCAATGGCGAATCCGAAGGATACTAACAGGATGAAGGCAAATGCGAAGACTTTGCGCAACGGACACCTCCGTTTGCTTGGATTTGACGAAACATTTTACGCCACTCCCGGGTTTCTTTAAAGCAAGACCGTTGAAATATCGACTGCCATCTATACTCGAGGCATACTTGTGAATAGAATAAATAAGTTTAACCCGCCCATTTTGCGGATCCAGGAGGCACTTACGGTCAACCTTCTCCGGATGTCCCTTGCCGCCGCACTGCTTGCGGGAGCCCTCCCCTCCTTCGCGGCGGAACTTCACCTCTCTCTCGATGACGCCGTCCGGATGGCGATGGAGAACAACCTCTCGCTCCGCGCGGATACGTTCAACCCGGCGATCTCGTGGACCGACGTGAGGCGCGCCCGCGCGATCTACAACCCGCGCCTCGACCTCCTGCTCGACCACCGCGGGGCAAACTCCGGGACCTCCCAGACGGTCCAGGCTTCATCGACGCTTCCGACATCCTCCTCCGCCACCCGCGAGCGGTTCTTCGACGCCAATGTCTCCACGGAGGTTCTCCTCCCCATCGGCGCGACGGCATCCGCCTCCTTCACCAACCTGTGGACGCAGGACAACTCGGGGGGACCCCTGTCCAGATTCGCGCAGCCGAACCTCACGCTCTCCTTCTCGCAGCCGTTGCTTCAGGGGCTCGGCAGGGAGGTCACGGAACGGGGAATCACGGTGGCCTCCTTCGCGACGGAATCGGCACTGGCCGGCTGGCGCGCGCAAGCACTTTCCGTTGCCGGGAACACGCGGGACCAGTACTACGCCGTGATCAAGGCGCGTGATAATCTGCAGACGCGCAGGGCTTCCCTGGCCCTGGCGCGGGAAATCCACGCCGGCAACGAAGCCCGGGTACGAGCGGGCGTGCTGGCGTCCGTCGAGCTGCTAGATTCCCAGCTCGGGGTCGCCCAGCGGGAAAAAGACCTTCTGGATGCGGAGAAAAACGCCCTCGACGAGGCGGACAAGCTTCTCGTGCTGCTCCACCTGCCACCCCATACAGAGCTGGTCCTTTCCCGGTCCTTCCCCGAAGCGGCGATCGACCGGTCGGAGGAAAATGCGGTCCGGAAAGCGCTCTCGATGCGGCCCGACCTCCAGCAGGCGAGGACCAGCCTGAAGAGCCAGGAGTTCAGCGCAAAGGTCGGCAGGAACCTCCTGCTCCCATCCCTCTCTCTCAAAGGGAGCGCGGGACTCACCGGGCTGGCACCCGATTACGGGAACGCGATCGACGACTTGAAGTCCGGGAAGTCCCCTTCGTGGTCGATCGGTCTCGAGCTGTCCTACCCGCTGGGGAACGACGTCGCGGAGGCCGATCTGGCGAAAAACCGCCTGCAGGCCGGCCAGTCCAGGGTACAGATCCAAAGCCTGGAAGAGGTCGCGGGCCTGGATGTCCGCTCCGCGATCCGCAACCTGGAGACCCGTGAAAAGCAGATCGGCGTCACCACGCGCGGGGTGGAGCTGGCGGAAGCGCGTTTCGACTCCTACGTGAAACGGGGCAAGCTGGGGTTGGCCACCACCAAGGACATCCTGCAAGTGGAATCGGACCTGACCGTTGCCCGGGAGGGCCTCTCCGGCGCCCGGTCCGACTTCCAGGTCGCCATCACCCAGTTCTGGAAGAGCACCGGCGAACTCCTCGAGCGGCACGGAATCCGGATCGAGGATAACGAAATCGAAACCCTGGCCTGGAAGGAACTCCGATGAAGCGTATCCTCATCGCCGCCCTCGTGGTCGCAGTGCTCGGCGCTGCAGGTTATTTCTACTTCGCGGGAAGCAATGGAAAGGCTCCCCCGTACCGGACCGTGAAGGTGGAGAAGGGAGAAATCTCCGACACCGTTTCCGCGACGGGGAACATCAATGCCGTGACCACCGTGCAGGTGGGGAGCCAGGTGTCGGGGACGATCCAGCAAATCTACGCGGATTTCAACTCCCGCGTGCGAAAGGGGGAGGTGATCGCGAAGATCGACCCCCAGATCTTCGAAGCGTCGGTCGTCCAGGCCAGGGGGAGCGTGGCGAACGCAACCGCCGTGGTGGAGAAGGCGAAGATCGTCACGGCGGATGCCTTGCGGACCTTGAGGCGGAACCAGGAGCTCATCAAGGACGGGTACGTGGCACAGGCGGACGTCGACGCTGCGGAGACGGCGTACGATTCCGCGGCGTCGCAGCAGAAAAGCGCGGAGGCCCAGCTCGATCAGACCAGGGGGGCGCTCTCCGTCGCGGAAACGAACCTCCGATACACGACGATCGTCTCCCCGGTCGACGGGATCGTGATCTCCCGGAACGTGGACGTCGGCCAGACGGTGGCGGCCAGCTTCCAGACCCCGACTCTCTTCACCATCGCGCAGGACTTGACGAAGATGCAGATCGACACCAACGTCGACGAGTCCGACATCGGCAGGACGAAGGCCGGGCAGGAGGCCACTTTCACCGTGGACGCGTATCCCGGGAAGTCCTTCGCCGGCACGGTCATCCAGGTACGGAACTCGCCGATCGTGACGCAGAACGTCGTGACGTACGACGTCGTCATCCAGGTGGACAACAAGGACCTCTCGCTCAAGCCCGGGATGACCGCCAACGTGTCGATCCGGATCCGGGACTTCAAGGACGTTTTGAAGATCCCCAACGCCGCCCTTCGGTACCGGCCTTCCACGGAGAAGAAAAAAACCGAGGGGGAAAAGGAGCCTGCGGGGGCACGCGTCTACGTCGTCGGCAAGGACGGGAAGCCCGAGGCGGTCCGTGTAAAGACCGGGACCAGCGACGGGACATTTACCCAGCTCGTGGACGGGAACCTGAAGGCGGGAGACGCCCTCATCGTCGCAGAAATCCGGAAGAACCAGGGTGCGACAGGGGGAGGAAGTCCGCCAGGGATGGGGGGCTTCCGGTAACTCGTGGGAATTCCCGCGATCGAAATCGAAAACCTTTGCAAGACGTACCGGCTGGGCGAGGTGAACGTGGAAGCCCTGCGGGACGTCACTCTCACCATCGAACGGGGGGAGTTCATCGCCGTCATGGGCCCATCCGGATCCGGGAAATCGACGCTCATGAACCTCCTGGGGTGCCTGGACCGGCCCACCAGCGGAACGTACCGCCTGGACGGCGACGACGTCGGAATCCTCCCCAGGGACGCCCTGGCCGGCATCCGGAGGAAGAAGATCGGGTTCGTTTTCCAGGGATTCAATCTGCTTTCCCGGATGACCGCGCTGGAGAACGTCGAACTCCCCATGATCTACGAGAACATCGCTTCTTCCGTACGCAGGGCGCGCGCACTGGAGGCCCTCCGCTCCGTCGGTCTCCTGGACCGGGAGCGCCACCTCCCCAACCAGATGTCCGGAGGGGAGCAGCAGCGAGTGGCCATCGCGCGGGCCATCGTCAACACCCCTTCCCTTCTGCTTGCCGATGAGCCGACCGGTAACCTCGACTCGGCCACCAGCATCGAAATCATGCGGATCTTCCAGGGACTTGCCGACGAACGGGGGATCACGCTGGTGCTGGTGACTCACGAAACCGACATCGCACGGTATTCCAAACGGATCGTGCGGTTCCGCGACGGCCGCATCATCGCGGACGACCCCGTCCGTACGCCATGAATCTCTACGCCGCGTCCAAGGTCGCCTACCGTTCGCTCCGGGCGAACAAGATGCGCTCCATCCTCACGATGCTGGGGATGATCATCGGCGTCGCGGCGGTGATCGCCATGGTGGCGATCGGCGCCGGCGCCAACGAGCGGATCTCCGCGCAGATCGCCTCCGTCGGCTCCAACCTGATCCTCATCCTTCCCGGGAGCACGACGTCGGGAGGCTTGCGGTCGGGGTTCGGCGGAGTCCCCACCCTGACGATGGGAGACGCCAAGGCCATCGGAAAGGAACTGCCGGCGGTGCGCCTGTCCACCCCGTCGGTCCGCTCCACCGCCCAGGTCGTCTACGGGAACCAGAACTGGAGCACGATCATCCAGGGGGTGACCCCGGAGTTCTTTCAGATCCGCGACTGGATGCTGACCGCCGGACGGTACTTCACCGGCGCGGACGTGGAGGCCTCGTCCAAGGTCGCGGTGCTGGGGCAGACCGTCGCGGGCAATCTCTTCGGAGAGGAGAGCCCGATCGGAAAGGTCATCCGCATCAAGCGGGTGCCGTTTACGATCGTCGGGCTCTTGGAGCGAAAGGGGCAGTCGCCGCAGGGGCAGGACCAGGACGACATCATCATCGTTCCGGTGACCACCGCCCAGAAGAAACTCTTCGGCAGCGCCCACATCGGAACGGTGGGGGTCATTCTCACCCAGGCCGTCGACGGGGAGTCTGTCAAAGAAGCCGAGAACCAGATCAACGAACTGCTCCGGCAGCGGCACCGGATCGGGCCGGGGCAGGAGAACGACTTTTCCGTGCGCAATCTTTCGGAGATGCTCGCCGTGGCGGAAGCCTCCACTCGAATCATGAGCCTCCTGCTCGGCGCCATCGCCTCCGTCTCGCTCCTCGTGGGAGGGATCGGCATCATGAACATCATGCTCGTCTCCGTCACCGAGCGAACGCGCGAAATCGGAATCCGGATGGCGGTCGGGGCCAGGGAGAAGGACATCCTTCTGCAGTTCCTGATCGAGGCGCTGGTCCTGGCGGTGACGGGGGGCGCCATCGGCATCCTGGTGGGAGTGGGAGGATCCTCGCTGATTTCCCTGTTTGCGAAATGGTCGACGCTGATCTCGCCCGGCGCCGTCTTTCTCGCCTTCGGTTTTTCCGCCGCCGTCGGGATCTTTTTCGGTTTCTACCCGGCCCGCAAGGCGTCTCGCCTGGACCCCATCGAGGCGCTCCGGCACGAATAGCCCCGCCGCTCCTTTACGCCCCCGGCAGGGTGAGGGAGATGCTGCCCTTCAAATTTCCTTTCTCCTTCGAGGGTCGCTCCGCCCGGACGATGATCCGGGTCACGGGGCCCTTTGGAGAACGGCTGTATGCAGCGAGGAAATCCTCCTTTAAATCCCTTTTTGCCTGGATCTTTTTCCCCTTCTCTTCCTCCCCTGCCAGGATGAAGACGGTTTCCTCCTCGTCCGTTCGGTACATCGACCCTACCGGCACGCGGTTGCCGTAAGCGTAGGTCAGCCGGATCCCGGCGGGGGGAAATCCGCTCCATATCCTCCGGAAAAAATCGGCCAACCTCCTCTTCCACGTCAGATCCTGCGAGTCCCTTCCGAATACCGCGGTCACGGAGATCGGAAAGCGGGCATCGAACTCCCGGTAGTCCTCCGACGACAGGTTCGTGCCGTCGGAGCTGAACTCGAACGACAACAGAGCCCTAGCGGCCAGGTCCCAGGTCCCCTTCTTCTCCCAGGCCACACCGCTCCCCGGAAAAAGGACGAACCCGGCCGACAGCACCTTGTCCCGCGCTTCCACTTTTCGCTCCGGAAGGCTGTTCCACCTCCCGTGCGTGGATTCTTCCCATCCGGCGGCAGTGAGGGGGCTTGCGGGGTCCGCTCCGGGCGAGGGAACGGGAAGGACCAGCAGGAAGAACGCTACGAGAAGCGCGTGAAGGATCGGGTGGCGGGCGTCAGCTTTTTTCATCTTCTCCCCTTTCCTCTTCCCTCCGGAAAACGTCCCAGCCGGCCGTTAGCAGTCCGGCGGCGAAGAAATCCGCGCAGCCGGACGCGCGCGAGAAACCGTCGGCCCGGAAAACGACCCGGACGCGGTATTCCTCCTCGATCATCGGGTACGACCCCACGCTCACGTCCGGGAAGGCGTCCATGGCCTCCTTCATGATGCCGGCGTAGGAAGACTCGGGCGTCTTGCTGTACAGCGTCACGCGGCTCTTCCTCCTTCCTTCCACGAGGGGTCGGAGCCACCCGATCATCTCGTGGAGGAGGCGGGGAATTCCCGGAAAGGCGGCCATCCTCGCGATGCAGAATCCCGGCGCAACGCTGATCGGGTTGGGGATCAGCACGGCTCCCTCGGGGACCTGGGCCATCCGCATCCGATGCTCGTTCATCCGGTCCTTGTAATACTCCGAGAGCTGGGCCTTCGCTTCCGGATGAACGATCAGAGGAACGCCCGCCGCCTTCGCTACCGCCTCCCGGGTGATGTCGTCCGGGGTGGGCCCGATTCCGCCGGTGAGCACCAGGAGGTCCACCTCCTTGAGATAGGCCCGGAGGTGCCGGACCACCACATCGATGTCGTCCGGAAGGATGGCGCACAAAGCGACCTCCGCCCCCCACTCGTTGAGGAGCGGCAGGAGGAAGGCGAGATTGGACTCCCGGATCTCGGCTTTGAGGACCTCGTCGCCGAGGATCACGACCCCCACCCTTTTTGCCATCCGTTTCCCTTCCTATCTGCGGGCCGCGGCGAAACTATATTAGCGGATGCGGGGGGAAAAATCATTGGCATAACCGTACACAGATAAGTTACAAGTAACATGGGATCGGATTCCGAACCGGAGAATCATCGTGAGAAAAACCATCACCTACGCCGCCGCCGGAGTGGACATCCGCGAAGGGGACCGGATGGTCTTCCTCATCCGGCCGATGGTCCGCGCCACCCACCGGAAGGAGGTCCTGGGCGACATCGGATCGTTCGCCGGGTTCTTCCGCTTCCCGGCGCACCGGTACCGCGATCCCGTGCTCGTGGCTGGGACCGACGGGGTGGGGACGAAGGTCAAGGTCGCTTCCATGACGGGGAATCTCGGCACGATCGGGATCGACCTGGTGGCGATGTGCGTGAACGACATCCTGGTCCATTGCGCCGAGCCTCTGTTCTTTCTCGACTACTACGCAACGGGAAAGTTGTCCGCAAAGGAGGGCGCCGAGGTTGTATCGGGGATCGTGGAGGGCTGCCGGCAGGCCGGGTGCGCCCTTCTCGGCGGCGAAACCGCCGAAATGCCCTCGGTGTACGCCCCCGGGGAGTTCGACCTGGCGGGGTTCGCGGTGGGCGCCGTCGACCGCCGCGAAATCGTCGACGGGCGAACCGTGCGGCCTGGCGACGTCCTCCTGGGGCTTCCCTCCTCGGGGCTGCACAGCAACGGTTATTCGCTGGCGCGCAAGGTCGTATTCGAACTCCTTAAAAAAAAGGTGGGCTCGAGCATGCCCGAGTGGGGAGCGACGGTAGGCGAGGAGCTGCTCCGTCCCACCCGGATCTACGTCCGCCCGGTGCTGTCTCTCGCGAGGAAGGTTAAGATCCGCGCTATGGCGCACATCACCGGGGGCGGGATTACCGGGAACGTCCCGCGGACGCTGCCGGTCGGAGTGGCCGCCGTGATCCGGAAAGGGACGTGGCCGGTGCCGCCGGTGTTCGGGACGCTCGTCCGGGCAGCCAGGCTTCCGGAGGGTGAAGCCTTCCGAACGTTCAACATGGGGATCGGAATGGTTCTCGTCGTGAGAGCTGCGGACGCCGATCGGGCCCTCCGTCTCCTCCGGAAGGCCGGTCAGCCGGCCAGTCTCATCGGGGAAGTGCAAAAAAGGCGCAGAAGCGCCCCGCAAGTGCTGCTGACGGGAGGAAAATCATGAGCGATCGACCGGTCATCGCGGTTCTCGTCTCTGGGAGCGGATCCAACCTGCAGGCCATCATCGACGCGTCGGAGAAGAGAGAGATCCCCTGCCGCGTCGGGCTCGTCATCAGCAACAAGGCGGACGCCTACGGCCTCGTCCGCGCGAAGAAGCACGGCATCCCTACCGAGGTGATCAGCCACCGGGATTTTTCCAGCAGGGAGGAGTTCGACCAGCGGCTCGTGGAGATCCTCCGGAAGAGCGGGGCGGCGCTTGTCTGCCTGGCCGGGTTCATGCGGGTGCTTACGCCGGTGTTCGTCCGCGCGTTCCCGAACCGGATCCTCAACATCCACCCGGCGCTGCTCCCCTCCTTCCCGGGGACGCACGGGCCGAAGCAAGCGCTGGACTACGGCGTCCGTTTCTCCGGGTGCAGCGTCCATTTCCTCGACGAGGGGGTGGACACCGGCCCGATCGTCGTCCAGGCGGTGGTCCCGGTGTACGGCGACGACACGGAGGAGACGCTCGCTGCGCGGATCCTGGTCCAGGAGCACAGGATCTACCCTATGGCGATCCGGCTGTTCTTTCAGGGAAGGCTCAAGGTCGAGGGGAGGCGCGTCCGGGTCGAGGGAGAGCCGAGGATTCCGGAGTTCTTTCACCGGAACCCCGACGCATGACCTATTCCCAATAGAGAAAGATCCGGTATCCCCAGTATTTCCAGCTTTCTACGAAGAAAAGCCGGAGCGTGCGGAGAAAAGCGCCGAGCTCTTTCCATTCCGACCGCACGGCGATCACTTCGATCGAGACCGGCGCCGGGAGGACCGTCCGGACGGCCAGGTGCGCCCGCGGCATGTGGTAATCCGAGGTTACGAGGATCACTTTGCGGAATTGCCCTTCCGCGACCACGCCTTTAGCGGAAAAGGCGTTCTCCAGGGTGTTTTCGGACCATCCTTCGACATGAAGCAGGCGGAGTTCCGCCGGAGAGAGAGCCGGGCGTCCCGGCAGGATCCTCTCGATCCTCGCGCCCCCTCCCGCCCCGAGAATGAACAACTCCCTTGCCTTCCCCTCTTTCCAGGCGCGGTACCCTTCGGGAATCCGGTTCTCGTCGCCGGTCAGGACGAGGATAGCGTCGGCCTGCGCCTGCTGCGGTCCCGGCAGCCTATTCGCGAGAAGATGCGGAATCCCTGCCCCCCCCGCCAGGAGCAGGGAAAGGACCAGCGCCGCGTTTCGCAGACCCTTCCTCTTCCGCGGCCGGAAAAGATTTTGATCTTGCTTGATCTTCATGAAACGTGATAGATATTATAGGTTATTTTTACGGAGGAACGCATGGCCAAGTGTACAATCTGCGGCAAGGGACCCAACTTCGGACACAATGTTTCCCACGCCAACAACAAGACCAGGAAGGTCTGGAAGCCCAACATCAAGCGCGTAAAGGCGATCCAGGGCGGCACCGTGCGGCACCTCCAGGTCTGCACGCAGTGCATCAAGTCCGGGCGAGTCGTCAAAGCCGTCTAATCAGTCCGCTTTCGCGATCGCGTCGATCTCCACCAGCGCCCCCGCCGGCAGCTTCGCAACCTGGACGGTGGCCCGGGCCGGCGGGCTTCCCGGGAAAAACCTTCCGTAAACCGCGTTCATCACGGGAAAGTCGCCCAGGTCCGCCAGGTAGACGGTGGTCTTTACCACCGCGGTGAGAGACGCGCCCCCTGCCGCAAGCACCGCCTCGAGATTCTTCAGGACCCGTTCCGCCTGCGCCTCGATCCCTCCTTCCACCATCTTTCCCGTCTCGGGATCCAGGGGGATCTGCCCCGAGCAGAACAGGAAGCCTCCCGACCGGACCGCCTGGGAATACGGCCCGATGGCCGCCGGAGCCTTGTCGGTCTTCACCGTCTCTCGCATCGCTTAGCCCTTCCCTCTCTCCACGGAATAGACGTTCTTCACCTTCTCGATCGACTTGATCAGCACCGCCAGGTGCTGCGCGTCGTTGACCGAAACCTCGAAGTTGCAGATCGCCCGCTGGTCCCGGGTGGTCATGACGACCGCCCGGCGGATGTCGACGTCGCTGGCGGTGATCGTTCGGGAGATATCGGCAAGAAGTCCGGGCTTGTCGGCGCACACCACCTTCAGCTTGACCGGGTGAACGGCCTTGCTCCCCGCTTCCCACGCCACCTCGATCGCGCGGGCGGGATCGTTTTCCAGCGCTTTCGGGCAATCCTTCGCGTGGATCGTCACCCCCCTCCCGCGGGTGATGAACCCGACGATCGGGTCCCCGGGCACCGGGTGACAGCAGTTCCCCAGCCGGATGAAGATGTCGTCCATCCCCTTCACGACGACCGCACTCGGCTTTTTGGTGGTGACGCGCTTGATCAGCGCCCCCAGCCGGGTTTCCTTGACCTTCTCTTCAAGCTGCTCGGGCGGGACCAGGCGCCGCAAAAGGGGCAGGAGCGACATCTTCCCGTAACCCAGCGCGATGCAGTAATCGTCCGCTGTCTTCAGCCGGGTTTCCTGGAGGACCTCCTCGAACTCCTTGGCCTTGAGGACCTTGTTCACGGACAGGGCGTACTTCCGGAGCTCCCGCTCCAGGATCTGGCGCCCGAGGGCGAGGCTATGTTCCTGCTGCTCCTGCCGCACGTAAACGCGGATCTTGTTCAGGGCACGACTTGTCTTTGCGATCTTGAGCCAGTCCCTGCTCGGCTTGTGGGAAGGATGGGTGATGATCTCGACCACGTCGCCGTTCTTCAAAACGGTCTTCAGGGGGACCATCTTCCCGTTCACTTTCGCCCCCACGCAGTGGTTCCCCACCTCCGAGTGGATGGCATAGGCGAAATCGATGGTCGTCGCGCCCTGCGGCAGCTCCTTTACGTCGCCCCGCGGGGTGAAGACGTAGACCTCCTCCGGAAAGAGCTCTACCTTGACCGTGTTAAGGAACTCCCGGGGATCCTTCATTTCCTGCTGGAGCTCGAGGATCTGTCGCAGCCAGAGGAACATCTGATCGCCCTTCCCGATCACCGGGCGCCCCTCCTTGTATTTCCAGTGGGCCGCCACGCCGTATTCCGCGATGGCGTGCATCTCCTCCGTCCGGATCTGGATTTCCATCAGCTCCGCGCTCGGCCCGAACACCGTCGTGTGCAGGGACTGGTAGAGATTCGGCTTCGGCATCGCGACGTAGTCCTTGAACCGCCCGGGGACGGGCCTCCACAGGCTGTGCACGATGCCCAGAGCCTCGTAGCAATCCCGAATCGACCGGGCGATGATGCGGAACCCGATGAAATCGTAGACGTGGGCGAACTCGATCCCCTGGCGGGCCATCTTCTGGAAAACGCCCGCGATGTGCTTCGACCGGCCGGTCACCGTCGCGTCGACTCCGGCTTCCGAAAGTTTCTTTTCCAGCAGCTCGACGACGCCCCGGATGTGGCTCTCCCGGTCGCGCTTCCGTTCGTCGGCGAGCCGGGCCAGCTCCCGGTAGTCTTCGGGGTGGAGCACCTCGAGGCACCGGTCCTCGAGCTCCATCTTGACGCGGGACATGCCGAGGCGGCTGGCGATGGGGATGTAGATCTCCTGGGTCTCGCGGGCGACGGAACCCTGCTTGTCCGGGGGGAGGTGGCCGATCGTCCTCAGGTTGTGGAGCCGGTCGGCCAGCTTCACGAGAATGACCCGGAGGTCCTTCCCCATGGCGAGGATCATCTTCCTCAGGGACTCGGCCTTCTGGTCGGCGACGTCGGAGATCACGACGCGGCTGATCTTCGTGACGCCGTCCACCATCTGGGACACGGTGTCCCCGAACAGCTCCCGGAGCTCGCTGGAGGTCGCCACCGTGTCCTCCACCGTGTCGTGGAGCAGCCCGGTAACCACGGTCTCCTCGTCGAGGTTCCATTCGGCAAGGAGGAATGCCACGTTCAGGGGGTGGATGAGGTAGGGTTCCCCCGACTGGCGCAGCTGTCCGTGATGTACCTTCGCCGTGAAGACGTAGGCTTTGTGGATGAGCTCGATGTTGGCGGAAGGCCTTCCGGCCTGGACCCGCTCAACGATGTCATTGAGGCGGAGCATGAAACGCTCCGGGATTAGTGTTTGACCCGCACCGTCCCCTGTGCGATCTCCCGGAGCGCCACTACGGTCGGTTTATCCCTTCGCTGGGACGTGTCGATCGACGCGCCCGCTCCGCCCAGGAGCTGCATGGCCCGTTTTGCCGCCACCACGGTCAGCTCGAAATGGCTGCCAACGTGACGCAGACAATCTTCCACCGTTACTCGCGCCATTGTTCCCCTCTCCTATTACCGATTGAGAATCTTTTCCATCCGCGCTCGGACGCGCTCCCTGCGGAGGCGATGTGCCCGCACGATCCATTCCGCCTGTGTGACCGCCTTTTCGAGGTCGTCGTTGACCAAGAGGTAGTCGTAGGCCAGGAGCTCCCGCATTTCCCGGCCCGCCGCCTCGAGGCGTGTCTCCATCTCCTCGCGGCTGTCGCGTCCCCTTCCGGTCAGGCGCCGTGCCAACGTCTCCCAGTCAGGCGGGAAGATCCCCACGAGGATGGCTTCGGGGAGCGTCTCCTTGACCTTCGCCCCCCCCTGCACGTCGATTTCCAGCACGGCGTCGACCCCGCGGGATACGATGGACCGCACCCCCGCTCGCGAGGTGCCGTACCGGTTGCCGTAGACCGAGGCGTATTCTAAAAACTCCTTCAAAATTAACATACTATCAAATTTTTCCTCGTTTATGAAGAAATAATCCTTCCCGTCCGTCTCACCCGGTTTCCGAGGGCGCGTCGTATAGGAGATGGAAAGCTCGAGGCCTTCCACCCTTTGAAGGAGATAACGGCAGATGGTGGTCTTCCCCGAGCCCGAAGGGGCCGATATCACGAACACGTCGCCTTGTTCCATCACCTACTCCACGTTCTGTATCTGTTCCCGGATCTTTTCCATCTCGGTCTTCGCCGTCACCGCCAGCTCCGAAATCCCAGCATGGGCGGACTTGTTGGATGCGGTGGTCAGCTCCCGGAAGGTTTCCTGGACGAGAAAATCGAACCGCTTCCCGACCGCCTCACCGTGCCCACCCAGCAATTTCGCCAGACCCGCAAGGTGGGAGCGCAGGCGGACGCATTCCTCCGTGATGTCGAGCCGGTCAATAAGAAAAGCCACTTCCTGCTGAATGCGGATCGGATCCACGCCGGGCTCACCCGAAAGAGACTGAATCCTTTCCTTGAATTTGGCAATTGCAAGTTCCTTGTTTTCTTTGAATAAGCCTTCAATCTGCTCCGCGACCGATGCCAGCCCCGCGACCGCTTCCCCGATGTGCTGGCGGAGCCTCTCTCCCTCTTCCCGCCTGGACGCCTGCAGCATGGAGAGGGCGTTTCGCATGGTGGCCTCGGCAATACCCCAGTGTTCCTCTGCGGGATCAGCCCCCTCCGAGACAAATACGAAAATGTCCGGGACCCCCAGCAGGTCCCGAAACGTCAACTCGAGCGGTATGCCGCAATCCTCCCGGATGCGTGCGGCTTCCGCCAGGAAGGAATCCAGGACGGGGCGGTTCACCCGGACGACCGTACCGGTTTTCCCCCACTCCCGGACGTTCAGGAAGACGTCCACTTTCCCCCGCCTCAGCGACTCCCGGACCAGCCCGCGGATCCGGGGCTCCCAGGAAAGGAATTTCGCTGGGCAGCGGACGTGGACATCCAGGAACCGGTGGTTGATCGACCGGATCTCCGCCGTGACGGCGACATCCTCCCGGTGTGCCTCGCCCCGGCCGAATCCCGTCATGCTCATCCACATCGGGACTGCCTCCCTTCCCTTTTCCTGGCCTTCCGAAGCTCTTCCCGCACCTCCGCCAGGAACGCTCGGACCCCCGGAGCGGTGAAATCGGGGTAGGTCCAGGGCAGCGGACGGTACTCCCCTTTTCGGTACACCAGGGTCAGGTCCGCGAACACCCCGTCCCGCAGGTACACCCGGTGGCTGTAATTCTTTCCCGTGGCGAGAAGAAAGCTCTCCTCCGTTAGGATGCCCGGATCGAGATTCACCGTGCGCATTCCGTTCACGGAAAACATCCTTTCCAATTCCTCGGCTTCGATCTTCACGGCCGCCAGCTGATCGCGGGGAACCAGCCGCTCCATCACCACGAAACGCCGGTACAGGGGTGCGCCCATCTCCCTCTCGTAGTAATCCGTCCGATCGAAGAGGAACGGCCCGCTTGTCCGCTCCACGGGGCCAAGCCGCGTCCCAAGATTCGACAGGACTTCCTCGAAGCGTCCCTCCTCCCGGTAGATCGCGGAAACCAGAAGCCTGGCGGACGGAGGAATCTTCCGAGAGCTCATCCTGCAGGGCTCATCGCTTCCCCCGGAGACGCGGGACCTGCCGCTCTTCCTTCGCAACATCCCTCTCCCGCTCCTGGAGGCGGAGGGCCCGCGCGAGCTTCTCGCGCGTAATCGGGGCGGTGCCGACCTCCCCGACGACAACGCCGGCGGCAAGGTTGGCCAGAAGGGCCGCGTCGCGCAGCGAAGCCCCCGCCCCCATCCCCGCCGCGACCGTCCCGATCACCGTGTCCCCGGCGCCGGTGACGTCGAAGACCTGCCGGGCCTGCGCCGGAATGTGGAAGAAGGCCTTGCGCCCGCGTTCGACCAGGCTCATCCCCTCCTTCCCCCTCGTGATCAGGATGGCCCTCGCGTTGCTCTTGCGGAGAAGCGCTTTCCCCCCTTCCATGATCTCCGTGTCCCCGGACAGTTCCCGGCCCCCGAGGGCCGCCTCCGCTTCCGGCTTGTTGGGGGTGATCAGCGTGCATCCGCGATAAAAGGAAAAGTCGGTTTGCTTCGGATCGACGACGACGAAAGCACCGCTTCGTCTCGCGGCAACTAGAGTGTCCTCGACCAGCTCTCGGGACAAGGCTCCCTTCCGGTAGTCGGAAAGAACCACCCCGTCGACCTCCCGGATGGCGGAGCGGACGTTTTTCCTGAGGGTGTCGCTGGCGCGTGCATCCGGGGGCTCCTTCTTCTCCCGGTCGACGCGGACAACCTGCTGGCTGTGCGCAACCACGCGCGTCTTGGTCGTCGTGGGACGATTCCGGTCGATAACGATGCCGGAGATGCCGATACGGTGCGCCTTAAGCATCCGGACGATCTCCCGCCCCGGGGGGTCCGCGCCGATGAGGCCGGCAAGGACGACGCCCGCCCCGAGCCCCGAGAGGTTGACCGCGACGTTTCCGGCCCCTCCCAGCGCCCGCGTGTCACGCGTCACCGCGACGACGGGAACGGGCGCTTCGGGGGAGATCCGTCCCACGTCCCCCCAGACGTATTCATCCAGCATGATGTCCCCGACCACGAGGATCCTGCAGGACGGAAACCTCTTCAGGATTTCGAAAGCGCGGGCGGTGAAGCTTCGATCAATCAAGGGGGGACGCCTCATCGATCAGGAGAATGGGAATCCCGTCGTCGATGCGGTAGCTCAAGCGGCACTTCTCGCAGCGCAGCTCGGTTTCGTCGGTGGTCATCTTGAGGTCCCCCTTGCACTTCGGGCACGCCAGGATCTCCAGAAGTTCCTCGTCCATCGCGTCATCCCCCTTCCCGCGGAGGCATCAGCTCCGCAACCAGCGTCCAATCCTTGATCTTCCTGAACTTCGCGTAGAGGCGTACGGGGACGTGCCGGGCATCGTTGGTCATCCACATCCGCAGATCTCCCTTGTTCTCCAGCTGGCCTTCCCGCTTGATGACCGGCTGGATGACGACGGTGTCTACCGGCCCTCCGGAGGTGTCGATCCTTTCCTGTCCCAGCAGCCTCGAGGAGATCTGCCACAGCTTGCGGCCGGCATAGACGTGGCGGGGGCGCTCCTCAACACCCAGGTCCCGCACCCGGAAATAGTAGGCGGCAGAGACCGGATCGTGGACACCTGGGGTCACATCGACCTGTTTGCGGATTTTCCCCGTATCCTTGTAGCGGTAAACGATCTTCCCGTTCTCCTGGTCGAAGATGGCAACGTCGTCCTTGCCTTTTCCGATGTGGGTGAACTCCTGGCGGAGGGGGGCCAGCGTCTTCACATCCAGGTAGTAATCGATATTGTCGTTGATCGGGTAGATCACGGAGAGGAAATCCGATGTCCACGCCCGGACATTCAAGTGGTACGTTTCCCTCCCGTGCAGCGACACTTTCCCCTGGAAGGTAAAGCGGGCATACCCCATCGTCAGGCCGAGAAACTCGACCCGGTAGACCAGCACCTCTTTCCCTTCGGCCCACGCGGGCACTTCGGTGGGGGGAGAAGTGAAGATCTTCCCGCCGGCCGGCGGTGCCGCGCCAGGCGGTTTAGGTTTGGGCGCGGGTTCTCCGGATTCCGCGAGTGGAGCCTCTCCGGCGGATCTAGACGGGGGCGCGCTTTCCTGCGCGGCAACGGCTTCGGCCCCTGCCGGTGAGTCGCCTGCAATCCCAGTCTCCTCGTGTCTTTCTTCCGCGCCGGACGAAGAGGTTGTCGCCGAGCCGGACGCCAACGAGTCCTGGGATTCGGGCGGCAATGGTGGAGGACCCTTTTTCGTTCCCCCCCAAAGGCACCCTGCTCCCGAAACCAGCAGAACCGACAAGGCGAAAAAAATGGAGAATCCGGAAGAGAGAGTGCCGCGTCCCGATTCCCGGCTCACTCCACCTTCCCCCTGGACTCTATCCACGCCGTCGCCTCCCGGATGCTGGGAAGGAACTTGTCGGGGCGCTCCCCCAGACGCTCGCCTTTCAGGTTTTCTTCCTCTCCATGCCCGGTCGCGACCAGGATTGTTGTCGCCCGCAACCGTTTCCCCATCAATATATCCGACATTTTATCACCGACCACCCAAATTCTGCAGGAGGCCGAAATGCCAAGCCTTTGAAGAACCTTCTCGGCCATTCCTGAGGCGGGCTTCCTGCAGCCGCAGACCCTCCGGTACCGTTCCACGACCCCTTCCGGGTGATGGGGGCAATATTCCACCGCGTCGAACTCGACGCCACGCGCCCGGAAATATTCGACGAACGCCCGGTGGACCGCTTCCATCTGGTCTTCACGGAACTTCCCCCTGGCAACCCCCGCCTGGTTGGATACCACAGCAAGAACATAGCCTTCCCGGGCCAGGCGATAGAGGGATTCCGCCGCCCCGGGGATTTCCTTCAAGAGCGACGGGTCGGAGAGATACCCCATCTCCTCGATCAGAGTGCCGTCTCTGTCCAGGAAGACGATCCCTTTCAATGCGCCTCCCCGTAAATGCCGGGCTCTCCCGGTGGGCGGGTCTTCCACCGCCGGTGGAACCAGAACCATTGCGTCGGATCCTCACGGATCGCCTTCTCCAGTTCTTCGTTGCATCTGCGGGTCAGACAGAGGACCTCCTCCTCCCGCGGGGCCTCCGGGTCCATCCGGATGGGCGGCCCCCACCGGATGGTATGGTGAAATTTCCTTTCCGGGTCACGGAAGATGAACCCCGGGTGGACGGTTGCCTGCATCGCCAAGGCAAGCCGTGCGATGCCGAAGGTGGTGTACGCCTTCCGGGTGAAGAAATCGACGAGCACCCCCCTGTAGGTGTCCACGTTCTGGTCGATCAGGATCCCGACGAGCGTTTTCCTGCGGATCTCGCGCATTATGAGCTTTGCCGAGTCCTCCTTCCGTATCACCCTGTTGCCGGCCCACTCCCTCCGCTCCGTCACGATGCGGTCGAGAACGGGGTTTTTCAGCGGCCGCACGATGAACGCGATCGGGGCCACGACTACCCCGTGGACGAAGGCGAAAAGCTCCCAGTTCCCGAAATGCCCCGTCATCCCGATAGGGGCGATCCCCCGCTCCTCCGTCGCTTTTATGACGTGCTCCGCGCCCTCGATCCGGAAATGCTCCGCTATGTACCGGGCGTCCATTTTGGGGATATGGATGAATTCCGCGGCGAAGGTCCCCATACGGGTAAAGCAGAGCCGGACGATCCGCGACATTTCCTTGTCCCCCATCTCCGGGAACGCGATCCGGAGGTTGATTCGCGCGATCCGCCGGTGCTTCGCGTCCAGCGCCCAGACCCCCAGCATGGCCACCTCGAAAATCGCGGCCCGCAACGACAGCGGAATCGCTTCGAGGACCCTCAGGAACAGCCGGATCACCTTCTCCTTCATGCGCCCCCCGCGAAACGCATCCTTTCAAGGAGGAAACGCGACAGGGAATCCCAGCCGGCCAGGAACTCCACGCCGACGCGAACCGCCTTTACGTCGAAGGGGAGTCGATCGGGAAGCCGCACGAGATCCTTCTCCGTCGTCAGCACCGTCAGGCCTCCCGCGGCCGACGCGATCTTCCCGATCTCCGAGGTCCGGTACCAGTGGTGGTCGGCATAACCCATGAATTTCCGTATGACGAATCCAGACTCCCGCAGGGTCGCCGAAAACTGGTCGTTGCGGGCCAGCCCGCAAAAAGCGACCACTTCCACCCCCGGAGAAGGAAGGGGCGATTCCGCTCCTCCGCGTTCCACCAGCGACCGGGCGACCAGGCGCGAGAATGCCCGGGGGCGATCTGCGGGAAACGGGACGGTCGCCGCCACGCCCTCCCCCTGCGCCAAGCCGGCGCACTTGGTCACGACGAGAGCGTCGGCGAAGCGCGCGTTCCCGGCCGGCTCGCGGAGAGGGCCGAGCGGTAAGGTAAGTCGGTTCCCCAGCCCTCGCCCGGCATCGACCAGCAGGATGTCGGCGTCCCGCCGGAGGGAAAGATGCTGGAAAGCGTCGTCCAGGAGAAAGACGTCCACCTCCTGCCTGCGGAGACATTCCATCCCCGCCTGCACGCGGGCCTCGCCGGCCAGCACGGGGACTCCCGGGAGGGATCCCGCAAGAAGGACCGGCTCGTCACCGCCCATGCGCGCGGAAACGAGCGGACCGCCTCCGCGCGAGACCCAGACGATCCCCCGGCTCTCCCGCCCGTATCCACGGGTCAGCACCGCAACCTTCAGGCCAAGTCCGGTCATCCACGACGCGAGAAACCGGACGTGCGGCGTCTTGCCGGATCCGCCCGCCGCGAGGTTGCCGACACTCACCACGGGACGGGGAAGCGATTCGGACCGCAGGATCCCCCGCCTGTACATCGCCCTTCTCAGGCTCGAGAACGGCCCAATCACGATCCGATCCTCCGCCGCCGCGCTAGCTCGCGCTCCACGATCGCCGCATTCCTCTCCGTGGCTCCCCGGAAAGCGGCCAGAAGCTCCTTCGCCCGCAAACCCGTCTCCGACATTCCCGACGGGTCCGCCGCCCAGCGCTCGAGCCGATCCGCAAGCTCCGCCGGGTCCTTCACCTTTACGACGGCCCCGGCGTCCCCGAAGATCTCGGCGATCTCCCGGAAATTCTCCATGTGGGGCCCTACGAGCGTCGGTACGCCGAAAAAGGCCGGTTCCAGGATGTTGTGCCCCCCCTTGGGAACCAGGCTGCCGCCGACGAATGCGATATCAGCGGCTGCATAGGCTGACCGGAGCTCCCCCACCGTGTCGAGCAGGATCACGGGAGGAAGCCTTGCGCCGCCCTCCCGGGCCGCGCGGGTTTTCCGGACCGTCTCCCATCCCTCGCGAAGGCACAACTCCTCCACCGAATCGAACCGCTCGGGGTGCCGCGGCGCCAGCAGCAGCTTCACCGAACCGTTGACTTCTCTTGCCTTCGCGAATGCGCGCAGCACTTCCTCCTCTTCTCCCTCGTGGGTCGACCCGGCGACGAACCACGCCGTCCCGCCGTTCTTTTCCCCCATGAGAAAGGAGTGCAGGGGCGACAGATCCTGCGAGGGGGGGGTGACGTCGAACTTCATGTTTCCCGTCACCGCGACCGATCCGGGCGGCGCTCCGAGAAAGCGGAACCGCCGGGCGTCCTCTTCCGTCTGAACCGCGATGGCGGTGAAGCAGCGGAGGGCCCTGGAAAACAGGAACCGGAGCCGTCCATACCCGCCGAACGAGCGCTCCGAGATCCTTCCGTTGAGAAGAATGGCGGGGATCTTCCGTCCCGCGCATTCCGCAAGGAAGTTCGGCCAGATCTCGGTCTCGAGAATCACCACGACGTCGGGACGGACACGATCGAGGAATCTCCCGGAGATTCCCGGGAGGTCGAAGGGGAAGTAGAATCGCGCGTCCGTCTCTCCGCTCAGGATTTTTTCCGCTGTTTCCTGGCCGGTGATCGTCACCGTGGAAAGAAGAAGCTCGGCTTCGGGAAGATGTCCGCGGAGCAGGCGGACCAGCGGCGCGGAGGAAAGGGTCTCGCCGACGGAGACCGCGTGGATCCAGATTCTCTCTTTCCCGGAGGGGGGCGGCACGCGGTCCATCCGGACCCCCAGCCGGTCCAGGAAATTCTTCCTCCGCTTCCGGGATGCCAGAACCCATGGGCCCCAGGCAGGCGCGGCAAGGAGGAGAGCGCTTCCCAGCGCCAGATTGTAGAGAAGGTGCGCCCCGGTCCGGGGGAGGAACGCCTTCATGAAACGGTCAAGCCGGTCCGGCGCCGGTCGCGGCCCCGGACTTCCGCTCCTCGAACTGTTTCAGGTAGAACGAGCGGTATCGCGTATCCCCGGAGAGCAATTCCTCGTGGGACCCTTTCTCCACGATCCTCCCCTCCTCCACGACGACGATCATGCTCGCGTTCCTGACCGTGGAGAGACGGTGGGCGATGACAAACGTGGTCCGACCCCGCATGAGCGTATCCAGCGCCTCCTGGACGACGCCTTCGGACTCCGAATCGAGAGCGGAAGTGGCCTCGTCCAGGATGAGGATCGGGGCGTCCTTCAGCAGGGCGCGGGCGATGGCCAAGCGCTGCCGCTCACCCCCGGAGAGCTTCAGGCCCTGCTCCCCGACCACCGTGTCGTACCCGTCGCGCAGCCGGGAGATGAAACCGTCCGCGTTCGCCTGCCGCGCTGCTGCTTCGACCTTCGAGAGAGGTGCATCCGGCATGCCGTATGCGATGTTGGCCCGGACCGTGTCGTTGAAGAGGATCGTGTGCTGGCTCACGACGCCGATTCGCGCGCGCAGGGACAACAACGAAACGTCCCGGATGTCCACGCCGTCGATTCGGATCGCGCCGTTCTGGGGATCGTAGAAGCGGGGAAGGAGATCGACGAGCGTCGTCTTGCCCGCGCCGCTGGAACCGACGATGGCCACCATGGTGCCCGCCGGCACCCGCAGCGTAATGTCCTTCAGGATATAGTCCCCTTCCCCCTGGTAGCGGAAATCGACCTGGTCGTACTCGATTTCCCGGCTCACGGGGGGAAGCGCCGATGCGTTTGGCTTTTCCTCCACCTCGGGCAGGGTGTCCATCACCTCGAAGACCCGCGTCGCGGCGGCGATCCCCTGCTGGATGACGTTGTTGACGCGGGAGAGGCGCTTGACGGGCTCGTACAACATGAAGAGCGCCGTCATGAACGAGAAGAAGTTTCCGGGGGTGCTGTGGCCGTTCACCACGCTGTAGCCGCCGTAGAAGATCACCGCGGCCGCACCGATCCCGGCAAAGGTTTCCGACATCGGCGAGGTGAGCGCCTGCACTTTCACGATCTTCATGCTCAGCCGGAAGAGGTCGGTGTTCCGCGCGGCGAAACGCTCCACCTCGTATTCCTCCGCGCCGAACGCTTTCACCAGCTTGGCCCCGCTGATCGTCTCCTGGAGGTGGGACGTCAAGACGCCGGTGACCTCCTGGGTCTTGATGCTGGTCCTGCGCAGCTTCCGGCCGAATTTCGCGATCGGCCAGAAGGCCAGCGGGAAAGCCACGAGGGCAATGAGGGCCAGCTGCCAGTCCCGGTAGAAGACCACCCCGATCAGGAACAATCCCGTGAAGAAGTCCTTGATGAGTCCCGTGACGGCCTCGGTGACCGCACCCTGCATGAGCGCCACGTCGTTCAGAACGCGGGACATGAGCACGCCCGTGGGGTGTCGCGTGTAGAAGGACAGCGAGAGCGACTGCAGGTGCCGATACAGGCGCTCCCGGATGTCCCGGATGACCCGCTGGCCGACGCCGCTCATGAGATAGCCCTGGGAAAACTCGAAAACGGCCTTCAGGAGGTAGACCGCGAGTACCAGGAAGGGAATGAGGACGAGCCGCGATGCGTCCTTCTTGATAAAGATGTCGTCCAGTGCGGGTTTGACGAGGAATGCGATCGAGCCGTGGAATGCCGACACGCACACCATGAACAGCATTGCCAGGAGCAGCCGCGGCGTGTACGGACGGACGTATTCCAGCATCCGCCGGTAGATCGTCATCCCCATGATTCCCCCGCTGCGTTCGCCAGCAGATCGACGACCGCCTCCGAAGGGCCGGAGCCCGATAGCTTCTCCCGAAGGGACCTGCAGCGGGCAGCCAGGGATTCCCTGCGCGCAGGTTCCAACAGCAGGGCGCGAAGCTCCGCCGCGACCCGTTCGGGGCGGAACTCCCCCTGGATCAGCTCGGGCAGAAACGGCTCGCCCGCGACGATGTTCGGCAGCCCGATGGACGAGACCTTCGCCAGGCGCTTCCCGATCCGGTAAGTGACCTCCGACGTACGGTACACGATGACGTGCGGCACGCCCAGGAGCGCGAGTTCCAGCGTCGCCGTGCCGGAAGCGGCGACGGCCGCGGCCATCCCGCGGAAAAGGAGATAGCGCCCGTCCTCGACGACGGTCAGGGGAAGTTCTTCCCCGCGCAGCTCCTGCTCGATTGCGCCGCGAAAACGAGGCGACGCCAAGGGAACCGCGAAATGGACGTCGGGAAATTCCCCCGCGATCCGCCGCGCCGCGTCCGCCAGGACCGGGAAATGGGCGCGGATCTCCCCGGTCCGGCTCCCCGGCAGCAGCCCCACGACCCTTTTCCCCGCCGGGATGCCGAACCGGGCGGGATCCGGCGCCGCGTCCAGATACGGAGCCAGCTCCTCCAGCAGCGGATGTCCTGCGAACCGGACGTTCACTCCCTGTTCCCTGAGGATCGTTTCCTCGAACGGAAACGGGACCACGACCCCTTTCGTGAAGGCCGCGAGTTCCCGTGCCCTTCCCCTTCTCCACGCCCACAGCTGCGGGGGGATGTAGTAGATCACCGGGACGTTCCTCCGATGCGCCTCCCTGCCGACCCGGAAATTGAAGTCCGGGAAATCGACGAGGAGCAGCGCTCCCACGTCGGGACGGCCGACGCGGCGCTTCGCGTCCCGCAGCGCGGAAACGACCGCCGGGAGATGCCGCGCCACCTCGAGAATTCCGACTACCGAGATCGACCCGTAATCCAGCAGGAGCCGGACTCCTTCCGACGCGAGCCCGGAGCTTCCGATCCCCTCCATCGGGGCGAGCGGGAAGCGCCGGCGGAAAGCGCGCGCCACGCTCGCCGCATAAGTTTCTCCCGACGGCTCGCCGCAGATAATGAAAAGGGTCTTGGGCGCAGGGCTCAATTTCTCCTCATGTTGCGCAGGATCCGAAACGCGGCTTCCAGCGCCGCCAGCCCTTCCACGCCGGAGACCCGCGGCGCAGCCCCGTCCCGGACGCAGTCCAGGAAGGAGCGGATCTCGTCCCTTAGCGAATCCCCCTTTTCGGTCTCCAGGAGCTCGCCGGATATTTCCGGAGGGCTCTGGAGGCCTTGGGGGTAGGTCCTCCGGAAGATCTGGATCGTGCCCTCCACGAAATCCATCGACATGTAGGTGTCCTTCTGGAAGATCCGGATCTTCCGCTGCTTGCGCGCCGACACCCGGCTCGCCGTCACGTTGGCCACGCACCCGTTGGCAAAGGAAAGCCGCGCGTTGGCGATGTCGATGTTGGGGGAAATCACCGGAATACCGACCGCGTGGATGCGCAGGACGGGCGAGCGGACGAAGGAAAGAATCAGGTCGAGGTCATGGATCATCAGGTCGAGAACGACGTCGACGTCGGTCCCGCGTCCTCCGAAGGGTCCCAAACGATGGCACTCGATGAACCGGGGCTCCGTGAGGAGAGTCGCCGCCTCCCGGACCGCCGGGTTGAACCGCTCCACATGGCCGATCTGGAACACCAGCTTCCGTTTCGCGGCTTCCCGGACAAGGGCGCGCGCCTCGCGGACGTTCGCGGTGATCGGCTTCTCCAGAAGAACGTGGACGTCGGCCCGCATGGCGTCCATCGCCACGCGGTAATGGGCGGTCGTCGGGACCGCGATGGACACGGCGTCCACTTCCGCCAGGAGCTCCTTGCGGTCGGCGAAAAAGGCGGTCCTGCACTCTTCCGCCACGGACTTTCCGCGGCCGGGGTCGGCGTCGCACACCCCCACGAAACGATGGTCGGAGAACGAGGCGATCTTCTGCGCGTGCAGGCGGCCAAGATACCCCACGCCGATGACCCCGACCCGTATCGGCCCGCTCCCCGCCATGGCGGTTTACCTCAGGACCCCGCGCTTGCTCGACCGGATGAAGTCGAGGAGGCGCCGCACCTCGGGAAGGAGCTCCACCTCCGCCTCCACCTTCGCTACGGCGTCCCGCATCGGGGCCCCGGAACGGAACAGGATCCGATAGGCTTTCTTCAGCGCGGAGATGACCTCTTCCGTGAACTGGTTCCGCTTGAGGCCGATGTGGTTCAGTCCGTAGAGAGATGGCGCCTTCTGGGGGCGGGCAACAACGGCGATCACGTACGGCGGAACGTCCTGCGGAATCCCGGAAAGCGCACCCACGATCGCATATTCCCCGATGCGGACGAACTGGTGAACCCCGACGAGCCCGCCGATGATCGCCCCGTCGCCGACCTCCACGTGCCCGCCCAGCGTGGCGGCGTTCGCCATCACCACGCGGCTCCCCACCTGGCAGTCGTGCGCGAGGTGGCAGTAGGCCATGAGCAGCGTGTTGTTCCCGACCCGGGTCACCCCCGCACCCTGCGCAGTCCCGCGGTTCACCGTCACATACTCCCGGACCGTAGTCCCTTCCCCGATCTCCACCCAGGTGTCCTCTCCCTTGAACTTCAGGTCCTGCGGGGGGGCGCCGATCGATGCGAACGAGGACACCCGGTTCCTCTTCCCCATGCGGACGTGCGAGGCAATCTGGACGTGGGAGCTGATCGAGCACCCGTCGCCGATCGTCACCTTCGGGCCGATCACGGTGTAGGGGCCCACCTCCACGCCTTCTCCCAGGCGTGCATCCGGATCGATGATTGCCGTGGGATGAATCATTTCACCGCTCCCTCCTGGGTGGGGTCGCCGAAGGACTCGCGGATCGTTGCGGTCAAGTCGGCCTCGGCAACCAGGGCGTCCCCCACCCGCGCTTCCCCGTGGATCTTCCACACGGGCCCCTTGTGGGCGGTGATCGTGACGTTCAGCAGGATCTGGTCTCCTGGGACCACCGGCCGCCGGAACCTGCAGTTGTCGATCCCGGCGAAGTAGGCGAGCTTCTTTTCTCCGCCGAGCGCCTTCAGGGCGAGGATTCCCCCGGCCTGCGCCAGCGCCTCCACGATCAGGACGCCGGGCATGATCGGATGCCCGGGAAAATGGCCGACGAAAAACGGCTCGTTGATCGTGACGTTCTTGAGCCCTACGATACGCCTTCCGGGCTCCCACTCGACGATCCGGTCCACCAGAAGGAACGGATAGCGATGCGGTAAGAGATCCATGATCTCCTGGATGGTGAACATCTTATTTCTCCCCCTTCGGAAGTTTGGCATCCTCCAGGCGCTTCACCCGCCGGAACAGCTCCGGCAGCTTCGGCAACAGCATCGCCATCCGCAGCCACGTCGGATGCGGAATCGCGGGAATCCCCGACCAGACCCGCGCCTCCGACGCGCGTAGCGTGTGTGCAACTCCGCACTTTGCTCCCAGCAGGATCCCGTCCTCCACCTCGAGGTGCCCCGCCAGACCCGCCTGGCCGCCGATCATCACGCGGTTGCCGATCCTGCAGCTGCCAGCGATTCCGGTCAGCGCGGCGATCACCGTGTCCTTCCCGATCGTGACGTTGTGCCCCACCTGCACCAGGTTGTCGAGCTTGGTCCCCCTGCCGATTCGCGTCACGCCGAGGACCGCCCGGTCCACGGTGGTGTTGGCCCCGATCTCGACGTCGTCCCCGATTTCCACCGTCCCTACCTGGGGAATCTTCCGGTATCCCTCACGGGAAGGTGCAAAACCGAACCCGTCGCACCCGATGACACACCCCGCATGGAGGATCACGCGGGACCCTACGCGCACGTCGTGGTAGAGAACGACGTGCGGGTAGAACAGGCAATCCTCCCCCACGACAGCACCTTCGCCCACAATGACGCCCGGGTACAGGACGGTCCGGTCGCCGACGACGGCTCCCTCCTCCACGACGACGAAGGGGGAAACGGTCACGTCCTTTCCCAGCCGCGCCCCGGAGTGGACGCTGGAAGCGGGTGAAATCCCCGCGGGCCGGCGTACCGGGGGGTGAAACAGCTCAACCACGCAAGCAAACGTGAGATACGGGTTCTCGGAAAGGAGGAAGGCCGCACGCGCCCCCTCGACGCGGTCTTTCGCGATGATCGCGGAAGCCATCGACTCGCGGGCGAAGCGCATGTACTTCGGATTCGCGAGGAACGTCACCTGCCCGGGCCCGGCCTCCTCGATGGGTGCAACCCCGGTCACCATCGCATCGCCTTCCCCCGTCAAGCGCGCCCCTATGCGCGCCGCCAGGTCGGACAGACGGATCTCATTTTCCACCGGCCTTCTCCTTGTTCACCATTTCCAGCACCCGGTCGGTAATGTCGAGAGCGGGATTGAAGTGGACCACGCCGCCCTGCGTCCGGTCCAGCACCAGGTCGATCTTCTCCGTGGCCACCATCTTGTCCAGCTGGGCCTCGACGATCTTGAGCACCTCCCGCGTCTGCTCCCCTTGCCGGGTCTGCATCTCCTTCTCTGCTTCCTGGGTCAGCTGGCGCAGTTCGGCGACCTTGCCGTTCAATGCATCCTCCTTCTCCTTGAGCTTCTCCTTCCCCAGGAGGATCTTCTGCTTGTCGATCTCGTCCTTGATTTTCTTTGCCTCCTCCTGCTTCTCCTCGATCTTCCTCTTCAGCTCCTCATAGCGGTCCTCGATCTTCTTCTTCGCGACCTTTCCCGCGGCGGACTCGTTCAATATCTTGTTCACGTCGATCACCGCGACCTTGAGGTCCGAAGCATAGGCAGCGCCCGTGATCATCAACGCCGTCGTGAAAACCGCCGCCATCCTCCACGCTTTCCCGCTCTTCATTTTTCTTATCCCCCTGGTTTAGAATGCCGTCCCTATCGTGAACTCCGCCACCCTCCGGTTCTCTCCAGGCGCCGGATGGAGGTTCCATCCCCACTCGAAGCGGAGGGGGCCCATGGGCGAATACCACCGCACTCCCACCCCCGCGGAATATTTTAACTGCGGACCGTTCCAGGGCCAATCCCCCTGGCGGTAGGCGTTGCCCGCGTCGAAGAACACGACCCCCTTGAAGCCGATCTCGTTGAACAGCGGAAAGATGTATTCCATGTTCGCGATCAGTTCTTTGTTGCCGCCGATGAGCTCCCCCGTGTTCGAATCCTTCGGCGACACGGTGCGCGACGGGAACCCCCGGATGCTGTAAGGCCCTCCCAGGAAGAACCGTTCGAAGATCGGCACCCTTCCCCCCACGGTACTGATCGTGTGCCCCCAAAGAAGGTTCCCGCTCAGGACCGTCGATCCCAGGATCGGATAGTAGCCCTTGGCGTTCAGGAAGTATTTCACGAACTGGCTGTCCCCCCCCAGGGGCCCGCCCGCGTACTCCACCGTCGCGGACCCGATCGACCCCTTGGAGGGGTCGAACAGCTTGTCCGTCGTGTTCCGCACGATGCCGTAAGAAACGCCTCGCGTCTTCTGGACCCCCTTGCTGAACTCGTCCTTCAGGATCTGGGAGATCGCCGCACCCGCGTCCGTGATCCGGGTTTCGTCGATGCGCAGCATGAGGCTGGCGGACGTGTACTTCGTGAACTGGTACCCCACGCCCGCCCTCCCCCCCGTCGACTTGCGATGGAAATCCGTGTATCTCGTGTCGACCTTGTAGGCGCTCAGGAGGAGGCTGTAATCCGTGTCCAGGAAATGGGGATCTCGAAAATCCAGGCTGAACACCGTCCTTCTCGCACCGAACTGCGAGCTGAGCGACGCTTTCCAGCCCTTGCCGAACAGGTTGTTCTCGTTCACCTGCACGACGCCGAAGATCTTGTCCAGCGAACTGTACCCAGCCCCCCCCGACAAGGTCCCCGTTGGACCCTCCTGCACATCCACCTTGACGTCCATCTCCCCCGGAATCCTGGAAGGAGCCGTGGTGATCTTGACGTCCTTGAAATAGGAGAGCCGGGCCAGGTTTTCCTTGCTGTCCTTCAGGCCGGTCGCCGTATAGATCTGGCCGTCCTTGACTTCGAGGTCCCTGCGGATGATGCGGTCGAGGGTCTTGGTGTTCCCCGTGATCTCCACTTTCCCGAACCGGAACTTCCCGCCGCGCTCCGTCCTGTAGGTCACGTCCGCGATCGGGTACTCCTTCCGCTTCTCCACGATCGGGGAAACCAGCGCCTGGGCGTACCCCTTGTCGTTCTGGAGCGTCGTCAATGCCAGGAGGTCGGCCAGGAGCGTCTCGCGGTTGAGAATCTCTCCCCGCTTCAGCCGGATCGCTTTCCGGAGCTCCGCCTCCGGAAGATCGCTCTCGCCGGAGAAACGCAGGTTTCCCACGCGGTATTGCCGCCCTTCAAACACGTGGATCGTCATCTCGAGCCCCTTGGGGCCCCGCCGGAATTCCGGATCGGACACCTTCGAGTCGAGGAATCCGCTGTTCTGGTAGAGCGCCTCGATCTTCCGGATGTCGTTTTCCAGGACGTCTTTCTTGAAGGTTCCCGAATCGGTGATGAAGGAGAAGAATCCTTTCTCGTTGGTGTCCATCACTTTCAGGACAGCTTTTTCGGAGAGATAGAGATTCCCGGTAACGCGGATCTTCGTGATCTTCAGCTTCTCCCCTTCCACAACGCGAAAAGCCACCCGGATCGAGCCGTCGGCCTCCTCCTCCACTTTCGAGTCCACCGTGGCGTCGAAGAATCCCTTGTTCTGATACAGGTCCAAAATCTTGCGGGAGGACTCCTTCACCTGCTCTTCCTTGAAAAGCGACCGGTCCTTGAGGGTGATCGCCTGACGGATGTCGGCGGCCTCGACCTCCTTGTTCCCTTCGATCTTGACCGAGGAGACGATCGGCTTTTCCGTCACGATCACGGTGAGCCGGTGCCCCCCAGGCACCTCCTCGGCGTCGAACCTGACGTCGATGAAATATCCCATCCGGTAGATCGCCTTGACGTCTTCCCGGATCCGCGCCAGGTCGAACTCCCCCCCGACCTTGGTGCTCATCGCCGCCCGGATGGTTTCAGGACCGACCCGTTGGGCCCCCTGCACGTCGACGGTCACCACGCGAAAACCGGCGGAGAGGGCTCCGGCGGCAAACAGCGCCGCAAGCACCCACACCGCCGCAACGACGGCCGAGGCCCTTGCCCGGTGCGTCAAGAAACGACCCGCCCGTCATCGATCCGGATGACCCTGTGCAGTCGGCCGGCCAATTCCTCGTTGTGCGTCACCATCACCAGGGTGAGTCCACGCGTCCGGTTGAGTGCGAGCATCAGCTCCATCACGCCTCCCGCCGTCTCCTTGTCCAGATTCCCCGTCGGCTCGTCGGCGAGCAGGACGGCGGGCTCCATCGCCAGGGCCCGGCAGATCGCCACGCGCTGCTGCTCCCCGCCGGAGAGCTCCCCGATGCGGTGGGTGAGCCGCTCCGAAAGCCCCACTTCCGATAGGAGCGTGTCCGCCCGAAGACCCGCGTCGTACCGGCCCATCCCGGAGATCAGACAGGGAAGCATCACGTTTTCGCGTGCGGTGAACTCCGAAAGAAGGTGATGGAACTGGAAGACGAACCCGATCGTCCGGTTGCGAAAAGACGCCAATTGATCCTCCGGCAGGACGGTCAGTTCGTGTCCGTCGTAGGATACCGTTCCCGACGTTGCCCGGTCCAGAGTCCCGATGATCTGAAGGAAAGTGGTCTTCCCCGCCCCCGAGACCCCCACCACGCCAAGCGTCTCGCCCCGCGCGACGGAGAGGGTGATTCCCTTGAGAACCTCCAGCGATCCGCCCCGCTTGTGGAACGACTTCCGGAGATTTTCGACGCGGATCCGCTCGCCGCTATTCATAGCGGATCGCCTCCGCCGGATCGATGCGCGCTGCCTGCCTGGACGGGTAGAGGGTCGCCAGGAAGCATATCAGGACGGAACTTCCGCTGACCAGCAGAATGTTCAACGGATCCAGGAGAACGGGGAGGGTGGTGATGTAGTAAACGTCGCTCGGGAGGTGGATGAACCGGTACCGGCGCAGAAGGTCGCACAGGACCGTGCCCAGCGCCGTTCCCAAGGCTGTCCCCGTGATCCCGATCAGCAGCCCCTCGAGGGCGAACACCCTGCGGATCGTCTTCCGTGTGGCCCCCATCGTCATCAGGACCGCGATGTCCCTCGTTTTCTCCATCACGACCATGATGAGCGTGCTGATGATATTGAAGGCCGCGACCAGCACGATGAGGACCAGGATGATGAACATCACCACCTTTTCGAGCTTGAGCGCCGAGAAGAGGTTGCGGTTGCTCTGCATCCAGTCCTTCGCCCAAAAGGGGTACCCGAGAGACGATCGGATCCGGTTGGCCACCTTCCCGGCGGCATAGATGTCGTCGACCTTCACCTCGATCCCCGTTCCCCTCCCGTCCATCCCGAGCAGCTTGCCCGCTTCCGGGAACGAAACGTACGCGAACGTGGCATCGTACTCGTACATCCCCGACTCGGAAATTCCCCCCACGCGGTACCGCATAACGCGCGGAAACATCCCCAGCGGTGTCACGTTCCCCCCCGGCACCAGGATCTCCACGACATCCCCGACCGATACCCCGAGGTTGCCGGCCAGTTCCTTCCCCAGGATCACGCCTGGCATGCCGACGGGACCCTTTTCCCTCAATGCCTCGATGCTTCCCCGATGGATGTCCCTCGGGAGCCGCGTGACGTCCCCGACGGTCGCAAGGTCCACGCCTCGCAGCACCCCGCCCGCCGCGGTGACCCCGGAGGAGATCATCATCTGGGAGAAGATGTAAGGGCTGGCTCCGACAACGCCCGGAACCTGCCGGACGCGCTTCGCCACGGAGAACGGGTCGGCGATGCTGCCGTCGAGGCTCGTCACGTGGACATGGGCGGTCGCGCCCAGGATGCGGTCCTTGAGCTCCTTCTCGAACCCGCTCATGACGGCAAGGACGATGATCAGCGCGGTGACGCCGACGGCCACCCCCGCAACGGAGATGATGGAGATGATGGAGATGAACGTCTGTTTGCGCTTGGCGAGGAGGTATTTCAGTGCGATGTAATATTCGACGGGAAGCCTCAAGGCGGAGCTACCCCTCTTTCCGCAGTTGGGGGAAAAGGATCACGTCCCGGATGGAGGGCGAATCGGTGAAGAGCATCACCAGCCGATCGATCCCGATTCCCTCCCCGGCGGCGGGCGGCATGCCATGCTCCAGCGCGCGGAGGAAATCCTCGTCCATCGCGTGGGCCTCCTCGTCCCCCCGTTCGCGCTGAACCATCTGCTCCTCGAGCCGGCGCCTCTGGTCCAGGGGGTCGTTCAGCTCGGAAAACGCGTTGGCGATCTCCCGGCCCAGGACGATCAGCTCGAACCGGTCGACGATCCCCGGACGCAGATCGTTTCTCCGCGACAACGGCGACACCTCGATGGGATATTCCGTGACGAAGGCCGGTCCCTTGATCTTCCTTTCGGCGACTTCCTCGAAAATCTCGAACAGGAGCCGGCCCGGGGCCCAATCCTCCCTGGTGGCGATGCCCAGCGAAATCGCCATCCGGCGGAGAAATTCCGGATCGGAAAGCTTTTCCTCCGGGACGCCGGCGTACCGGGCGACCGCCCCGGCCACCGTGATGCGCTCCCACGGAGGCGTAAAGTCGATCGTTTTCCCCTGGACCTCCACTGCCGTCGTCCCGAAGAGGGAGAGGGCGAGGCTGGAAATCATCTCTTCGGTCAGCCGCATCAGGTCCTCGTAGGTCGCATAGGCCTGATAAAACTCCACCATGGTGAACTCGGGGTTGTGCTGCGTGGAGATCCCCTCGTTCCGGAAGTTCCGGTTGATCTCGAAGACGCGCTCGAACCCCCCCACAAGCAGCCGCTTCAAGTAAAGCTCGGGAGCGATCCTCAGGTAAAGGTCCATGTCCAGAGCGTTGTGGTGGGTCACGAACGGCTTTGCGGCGGCGCCCCCCGCTACGGGCTGCATCATCGGGGTCTCCACCTCGAGGAAGTCCCGCTCCGCGAGGAAGGAGCGGATGTACGCGATGATCCGGGCACGGCGGCGGAACACCTCCCTGACCTTCTCGTTGACGATCAGGTCGACATACCGCTGGCGGTACCGCGTCTCCACGTCGACCAGGCCGTGCCACTTCTCGGGGAGCGGCCGGATCCCCTTGCAAAGGAGCCGGAACCGCTCCGCCAGTACCGTCAGCTCTTTCGTCCGGGTGATGAAGAGCAACCCCTCGACCCAGACGATATCGCCGACGTCCGTTGCCTTCTTGAAAAGGGAATACGCCTCGTCCCCCACCCTGTCTTTCCGGATGTAGGCCTGCAGGCGGCCTGCGCGGTCCGCGATCACCACGAACGTCGCCTTCCCGAAGTTGCGCGCCGCCACGATCCGCCCCGCGACGTCCACGCGGATCCCCTTCCGCTCGAGCTCCTCGGCGCCCAACTCTCCCGCCGCCCGGCGGGCAGCGGCCGTCGTCCATCCGACCTTCTGGTCATTGGGGTAGGGGTCCGTTCCGCTCTTTCGTGCCTCCTCGGCCTTTCGGATCCGCTCGTGGATCAGATCGTTCCAGTCCTCGTTCACGCTGCTCCTCCCCTGGCTTCCTCTTCCCCTCCGGCGAGCAGGAACCGCCGGATGAACTCCATCAGGTCCCCGTCGAGGACGGCATCCACGTTCCCGGTTTCATAGCCCGTCCGGTGATCCTTCACCAGCCGATATGGGGCCAGGACATAGGAGCGGATCTGGGACCCCCAGGCGATGTCCTTCTTCGTCTTATGCGCCTCGGCCGCTTTCTCGGCGCGCTGGCGCATTTCAAGCTCGTAGAGCTTGGACCGCAATATCTTCATCGCCGTCGCGCGGTTCTTGTGCTGCGAACGCTCCTGCTGGCACAGGACCGTGATTCCGGTAGGCACATGGACGATCCGGACGGCGGACTCGACCTTGTTCACGTGCTGGCCGCCGGCCCCCCCCGAACGGAGGGTGTCCACCTTGAGGTCCGACTCGTTGATCTGGATCTCCACGGCATCATCGACCTCGGGGGAAACGAGGACCGAGGCGAAGGAGGTGTGTCTCCGTTTGTTGGCGTCGAAAGGGGAGATCCGGACGAGGCGGTGGACCCCCCGCTCCGCCTTCAGATATCCATAGGGGTGATCCCCCTTCAGGAGAATCGTTGCACTCTTGATCCCCGCTTCCTCGCCCTCCTGCTGCTCGAGGAGCTCCACGTCGAATCCGTTCCGGTCGGCGAAGCGCGTGAACATCCGCAGGAGCATCTCGGCCCAGTCCTGGGATTCCGTCCCTCCGGCGCCGGCGTGGATCGTCAGGATCGCATTGCGCTCGTCGTCCTCCCCCGAGAGCATCCGGTCCAGTTCGATCTCGTCGAGGTCCTTCGCGACCTTCAGGGCGTGCGAGTCGATCTCCGAGACCAGGGAGGAATCGCCCGACTCGTCGTGCAAGTCGAGGCAGGCCCGCAGGTCCTCCAGGGACCTCTCCAGGCCGGACCATTTCAAAAGGAACGTTTCGAGGACCTTCCGCTCTTTGAGGAGCGTTTCGGCGTTCTCCGGAGAATCCCAGAACCCCTCCCGCGCGGCGGCGGCCTCGAGCTCGGCAAGTCGGGACTTCTTGCGTTCTACTTCAAAGGTAACCCCGGAGCGCGCGGCAGCGCGATTCAAGTTCGGCGAATTTTTCTTCGAGCATTCCTGACGCCATCAGAGCCTCGCAATGGGATCAACAGAATTAAAAAAGCTATTATAGTACAAGATATTGCAAAGATTTCACCTGTTTTCGCATACAGCGTTTCCCCGCTCCGGGGAACGATCTCCCCGACCAAGGTCCCTGCCCGGAAGAGGCCAAGGGTTTCTGTCGCCACGCCTCGTGTGTCGATCAGGGCGCTTACCCCTGAGTTGGCCGCCCGAACGATCGGTCGCCGGAACTCCACCGCGCGCATCCGGGCCATCGCCAGATGCTGGAGCGGAGCCACCGTGTCACCGAACCACGCATCATTGGTGACGTTCACCAGCCACTGCGCCCCCGAAAGGACGCTTTCCCGGATGATCCCCGGAAAGACCGCCTCGTAACAGACCGAGGCGCCTGCCAGCCCCCCCGCGACGGGAAGCAGCGCGGGAACCGTCCCGGCCGAGAAGTCTTCCCCTCCTTCCGTCAGCTTCCGTACGAAAAAGAGGATGGATTTCAGCGGCACGTACTCGCCGAACGGAACGAGGTGCCGCTTGTCGTAGCGCCCCTCCGGAACGCTTCTGCCGTTCAGGATGAAGACGCTGTTGTAATATTTTCCCCCTTCCGAGGGACTGAACCACGGGGCGCCGAAAATCAGGGGGATCCCCCCTTCCAATGCGACCCGATCGACTTCCCGGCTCTGCTCTCGCTCCCATCCGTAAAAAAACGGCGCGGCGGTTTCCGGCCAGACGATCACCTCGGCGCCTTTCGACCTCGCCTCCCTGGACAGTTCCTTATAGATCGCCAATGTCTCGCCCTGAAAGTCGGGGTCCCATTTCCTGTTCTGGTCGATCCCCCCCTGGGCAATTCCCACGCGCAGGCTTCCGCCGGAAGGACGCGCTCCCAGCTCGCCGATCCGATGCGTTCCGTAGGCGGCCAAGAAGAGCAGGATGGCGGCAAGACCTGCGATAAAAATCGCTCCAACGCGGTATTCTCTCCGCATTAGACATTCCCCGGCCCGGTACAGGGAGACGTTTGCCGTGACCAGGAGAAATCCCAATCCGAAAACACCTGCCAGGTCCGCCGCCTGCATAAGGGTCGTACTTCCGGCCAAACTGTAGCCGAAGAGCACCCAGGGGAAACCCGACAACAGGACCGATCTGGCGAATTCCAGGCCGATCCACGCGAACGGAAAGGCCCAGAGTCCGGCGAACCCGAACCGTCGGACCAGGCGCAACGCGATGAACCCGCCGGCGGAGAAATACATCCCCACGTAGGCGGACACCAGAAGCGCGGCCAGGCAGCCCAGCGGCCAGCCGAGTTTTCCCATCACCGCCACGGTGTAGGCGATCCAGTAAAAAAGCAGCAGGTTCGCCGCAATGCCGGCAAGGAACCCCCGGATCGCAGCCCGCCGGAAACTTTTCGCGGAAACGGAGAGCAGGAAAAACGGTATCCAGCAAAAGAAGGGAAGCGCCGGGATGTCGTATCCCGGCATCCCCAGCGCATACGACGCCGCGAAAAGGGCGCCAAGACCCCAGGGTACCGCCCGTTCCGGCAGGTTCAACCGCGTGCCCCCGCCGATGATCTGCCCAGGGCCGAAAGATATATTTTCATCTCCGCCCTGCGCATCCTCCTGGCCTCCTCCCCGCCGCGTTCGTGGTCGTACCCCGCGAGGTGAAGGAGACCGTGGACGATAAAAAAGAAAACCCGTTCCTCGGGGG
Source organism: Deltaproteobacteria bacterium RBG_16_64_85 (assembly GCA_001798885.1). Taxonomy (NCBI): domain Bacteria; class Deltaproteobacteria; species Deltaproteobacteria bacterium RBG_16_64_85. The sequence continues at coordinate 29,623 of MGQW01000092.1, read as the reverse complement.
ATCCCGGCCAGCCCCGCGTCTGCCGAAGGCAGGTCGGGGCGGAGATCAGGATATCTCCCGAGAGCCTTTCGGGAGCGGCATCGCGCAGTTCATCCTCGGGGAAGGAGATGACGTTCGTCGTCCGGAAGCGATGGAGGAACCGCCGGTTCCATGCCCGCATGTCCCCGTCATCCACCACGAGGATCCGGAGGTCCGCCGCGCCGGGGGCGACCTGCGCCAGCGCCTTCCGAACCAGCGCCTGCAACCGGTCCCTCCGAAACGGGACCGGGCGGAGGTGCTGCAGAATGCTGATGCGCTGGAGGTGCCGTCGGGCGGTCACGTCACGGGACCTGGCCCAGGGGGCCTCTCCCGCTCTCGGGATAATCGACCCGGGCGTGCACCACCGCCGACAGGACCCTGATGAAGGCCTGCTCGACCGCGTGGAGGTCGCGCAACGTCATGTCGCATTCATTCAGCTGTCCATCCAGGTAGGCGCGGTTCACGATCCGGGTGACCGACTCCTCGAGACCGCCCTGGGTGGGATTCTTCAGGCTCCGGGCGGCCGCCTCGGCCGTGTCCGCCAGCATGATGATCGCCGCCTCCCGAGTCCTTGGCCGCGGTCCCGGGTACCGAAAGGTCTCCTCCGAGGCCCGCCTCTCCTGAATGAGGGACTGGGCCTTTTCGAGAAAACAATACAGGAGGCTGGTCCCGTGGTGCTGGGCGATGATTTCCGCAACCCGGTCGCCGAGACGGTATTCCTGTGCCAGCTTCAGTCCTTCCTTGACGTGGGAGAGGATGACGACGCGGCTCATTCCGGGGGAAAGGATATCGTGGACATTCACCGTTCCCGCCTGGTTCTCCGAGAAGTATTGCGGCTTGCCGACCTTCCCCACGTCGTGGAAGAGCGAGGCGACCCGGCACAGCAGAGGGTTTGCATGGATGGCGGCGGCGCCCGCCTCGGCCAGCGTGCCGACCACGACGCTGTGGTGGAAGGTTCCCGGCGCCTCCAGCATCAGGCGCTGCAACAGCGGGTGGCCGGTGCTGGCCAGCTCCATCAGCCGGATGTCGCTCGCATAGCCGAACACATATTCCGCCAGCGGCAAGAGCGCCAGTGCAATCGGACCCGCAACAAGGCCGTTGATCGCCGCCAGAAGACCGGCCCACCAGATCCCATCCGCGCCCTGAAACGCCAGCTCGAGCGCGATGGCGCCTAACGCGCAGATGGGGGCCGTGGTGACGCCCGCGAGAAGCATCCGGTACCGGTCCTGGACCCGCCCCGAACGCGATGCAGCCGCCGTCCCCGAAAGAAGCAGGAACAGGAGCGCGGGCCATCTTCCGGAGGCCGCCGCGGCCGAAAGCACCGATGCGGCGACGGTGAAGAGAATCGCGACTTCCGAATTCAGGAGAACGCGGACGATCATGGCGAACGCAGGGAGAGGAATCAGGTAAACGTAGAGGCGTGCGGGCACCGCACGGTTCCACGACGGCACCTCCGGAAGCACCTCCACAACCCCCTTCGCCAGGAAAAACAGGATGAACGAGAGGGTGCAAAGGAAGAGAAAATCCCTCGCGGCAAGGCGAACCTTGCGCACCTCGCGCCCGGCGAAACGGAACCATTCCACGAGGAACAGCGCAACGGCAAGCGTCAGCGCGACCGCCCCGACGAAGGGAAAGTAGCCTCCCAGATGCCCCGCTGCACGGGGAAGAAGCTCCTCCCCCCACAGGTAGAACAGGACCGCGAAGACGGCGGCGGAGAGGAGGCCGATGGAGGCCTCCCGGAAGGAACGACCCTTCTGTCCCTCCGCGGTTTCCGGCCCGCGGGGTTCCCTATCCGCGTTTTTCGTAACGTTCATACGCCTTGATGATCTCCTGGACGATCGGATGGCGCACCACGTCGATCTCGGTGAAGTAGCTGAACCGGATCCCCTCCACCCCGTCAAGAATCGACAGCGCCTCGTTCAGGCCCGACACGCGGCCCGACGGCAGGTCGGTCTGCGTAATGTCTCCCGTGATCACTGCCTTGGACCCAAACCCGATCCGTGTAAGGAACATCTTCATCTGCTCCGAGGTCGTGTTCTGCGCCTCGTCGAGGATGACGAACGAATCGTTCAGCGTCCGGCCCCGCATGAAAGCGAGGGGGGCCACCTCGATCGTGCCCCGCTCCATCAGCTTCGCGGCCTGCTCGTACTCCAGCATCGTGTAGAGCGCGTCGTGCAGCGGCCGCAGGTACGGGTTGACCTTCTCTGCCATGTCCCCCGGCAGAAATCCCAGTTTCTCGCCGGCCTCTACCGCCGGCCTGGCGAGGATGATCCTCTTTACCTCCTTTCGGAGGAGGAAGCCCACGGCCATCGCCATCGCGAGGAATGTCTTGCCCGTCCCCGCCGGTCCGACGCCAAAGACGATGTCGTAGTCCCGCATGGCGTCGAGGTACCGTTTCTGTGCGACGCTCTTGGGCGTGATGATCTTGTTCCGAGAGGACTTGAAGACCACGTCCTGGAACACCGTAAAGACGTCGGCGTTCCTGTCGGAGCAGACGATCCGCACCGCCGCGATCACGTCGTTCGACGTGATCGGAATCCCCTTGCGCAGCACCCGGTAAAGTCCCCCGAGGACCTTGACCGCCAGCTCCACCTGCAGAGGGTCTCCCGCCACGGTCGCCTCGTTCCCTTTCGGGTGAACCGACACTCCGAGCGCCCGCTCCACGATCTTCAGCTGGTCGTCGTGACTTCCGAACAGCTCCGACAGCACGGAAGAATCGTCGAACCGGATCACCTCTTCCCGTTTTTCCACCGCTTCCATCCCGCCTCCCCGGAACCTCCTCCTTTTAGAAGAATCGGACCCAAACCGCGAATGCGTTCGTCGCGGCAGGGGACAACAGGAGCGTGTAAGCCCAAATAGCGGTCACGGCGGCTGCGACCAACCAGGTCGCCGCCCGCAGATATCCGACCTTCCTGCGCCGAACGAAATCCTCCCTGATACCACGCTCCGGGTCCTCGGGCCGCTCCTCCGCCACGGAAATCTCCACGAAGCCGCGGTCGACCAGAAGCCACAACGCCTTGACCCCTTCGAACCAGGTCATGCAGGCCTTGCGGAAAATTCGCTGCGGCTCCGTCGAGAACTCCGTCGCCTTCCAGACCTTTCGTTCCTCGGCGGACAGGGCGGTGGGGTCGACCCTCTCGCCGCGCGTGCGGGCGATGCGGAAGTCGCCCGGAGGGAACTTTTCCCGGTAAATGGGATATTCGTCGAGGAACTGCATTCCCTCCATCAACAGCACGTCGGCACGGACCGGATCCTTCATCCAGGAGGGCGGCCGGACGGCGAATCCCTCAAACCGGTATTCCCCTTCCTGGAGTCTCAAGGTCTCGAAAAGGCTTTCCTTGATCTGCAAGGCAAGATAACGGGCGAGCGTCTCCGCCGAGATCACCCTTTTCTCCACGAGGAACTCCCCGAGCTTCTTCCCTCCCTTTTCCTGGCCTGCCAGGATCCGGCGCAACTCCTCCCCGGTGAGGAGTCCCGCATCCACCAGCATGGCGCCGAGCATCCCCGCCGGGTCGCGCCGGTCGGGACGGACATCCACGATCAAGCCTTCCGCGAAAAGGAATATCGTCTCCCGATCTTCGCCGCAAATATTGAGCGAGCCGCTTTTCCCTTGGCTGGCGATAAGCTGGAAGATGTCGGGGATGCTGAAGTCGGAAATCTTTCCCTGCATGCCTATATCCGTTCTCCCGCAATGTTATAGGCACGCTGCAGCATGGAGAAGGACCGCATCCCCCATGCCGCACCTGCCGCCCAAAGCAATCCCGCCAGAAACGTCGCCCAGATGGCCATCGTCGCCTGCAGTTCGGAAACGAGCGGATCCCCCGCGCGCGCTCCGCCCAGGGACGCCGTGACGGCCCCGAGGGCTATTGAAAGCACCACCCCGTAGACCAGGGCTCGGACCTCTTTCCCTGCCCATAACGCCCCCGACCCGGGCACCAGCAGGGAGGTGACTTTTACATACCAACGGTGCATCACGATGCCCTGCACCCGGCGATTTCTCTCCGCTCCCGCACGGATCCCTCCCCCGATCTTGACCCGGCACGGGGTACAGATGTCAGAAGATTCCCTGCTGCGCACGACCAGCGCGTGGCTCCCGCAGGCCCGGCAGGTGCCGTGGACCCAAAGCTTTCTCGATAAAAGTTTCCAGGCTCCCGAGGACAGCCAGACAACGGCGAGGAACAGGAGGGCGGCCCGGGGCGAAAGGGGGTGGAAAAACAGGCCGAAGTAATCACTCTCTCCCGCCGACCGGACCCACTCCCCGCGGAACTGGAAGATCGCCTTCCAGATCCCGCCCACGGGAAGGGCGGTTGCGATCCATTCCTCCTGCTCCATATCGAAAGGGCGGAACAGGAACGGCGTCATCTTCTGGACCCGTTCCCAGGCCTCCGGCTGGATCTTCCTCGCCCGCTCCAGGTTGAACTCCTGCAGGTGGACCTGGTAGGCGTTCCAGAGGGCCGGCCCATCGTGCGGACGCTTCGAAACCGCCGCCTCGAAATCCGACAGGGCCTCGTCCATCTTCCCCTGCTGCGCCCGGACAATTCCCCGGTTGTTCAGGACCGCGGGAAGATCCCTCCCCTCCTCGGCCAGCGACGTCCACAGCCTTTCCGCAGCGGCGGCATGCCCGGCCTGCATCTCCGTCCGTGCCTTCTCGAATCGCACCATCCAGGAAAGCGTACCGGCGAAGAGGAGGCCTTGTGCTTCCTCCGCTTCCTTATGGCGCACGACGGCAAGGCTGCCCTCTCCCCCCAGCCATCCCCCGCGTCCGCCGTCTCCCCCGAACATCCTCAGGGAGTGGAGGATCCCGCCACCCAGCAACAGTGCACCAAGGATCAGGATTCCCGCTGACAGGATGACAAGTTCGCCCCGGCGGAGATATCCCGCCGACAACATGAGCCAGATGCAGGCCGCAACCGCAAGGCCGAAGCCCGCCAGGAGGGGCACGACAAAAACGAGGACGGTCAGGACGGGAGCGAGATATTCACGGAAAGGAACTCGGAGGAACCGCAGAAAATCCGATTCCAGCGACGGCCGCGCCCGGAGGAAAAGAGAGATGGAACCCCAGACGACGAACCAGCAGCCCGCGGCGGAAAAGAACGAGATCAGCCATGCCGAGTACCCGATCAATGCCGGGGCGAACCGCTCCAGCGAACCCGACAAACCGTTTAGATCCTGAGTGAGTTCAGGCAGACTGAGGTGGAGAAGGTCCTCCTTTACCAGCCACACCCACATCGGAACCGAAAAGGGGGCAACCTCCCGCACCGCCCGCATGAGAGGACCCAGGTCTTTTTTCCACCCCTCCAGGACGGCCCGCTCGAAAAGGAGTTCGGGAACAGCGTTCATGGACAGGATCCCCAGACCATGCATCCGGATCCGAAGCAGCCGCACCTCCTTCGCCAGGGCCGTTTCCTTCCCCGGCCCCGCGAGGGCCACTACCCGTTCCGCCTGCGTCCGCACGGCGTCCGGATATCCGGGAAACAGGCCCCCGGCGTCGGCCGCCCGTGGAAACACCAGCGGAACCAACAGGAAAAACGCAAGTGCCGCCGAGGGGCCAAAGCAGCAACGAATGAGAATCCGCCGGCTCATCAACCTTACATGTTATCATTCTTCATGGGAAAAACCGCCATGGACGATTTTCGCAAGCTGGTCGGCATCATGGCCCGTCTCCGGGCCGAAGGCGGATGCGAATGGGATCGGGCCCAGACCCATGCCTCCCTCCGCCAGTATCTGCTCGAGGAAACGCACGAAGTCCTCGACGCCATCACCCGGAAGGACCCCTCTTTCCTGTGCGAGGAACTTGGCGACCTGCTGATCCAGATCCTTTTCCATGCCCAGATCGCCAAGGAGAACGGACACTTCGAAATTTCCGACGTCATCTCCTCGATTTCGGAGAAGATGGTTCGAAGGCACCCGCACGTATTCTCCAGTGCAACGGCCGACTCCCCGGAGGCCGTCTCCCTGCAATGGGATCACATCAAACGAAACATCGAAAAAAGAAACCCCTCCTCGTTGATCGGCGGAGTCCCGAAAAAGTTCCCCTCCCTTCTCAGGGCATCCAAGCTCACCAAGAAGGCGGCGCGCGTGGGGTTCGACTGGGAGAACACAGAACAGGTGCTGGCGAAGGTCGAAGAGGAGATGAGGGAGCTAACCGAGGCCGTGTCGCGGGGCACCCCCGAAGAGAAGGAGCACGAACTGGGAGATGTCCTCTTCGCGCTGGTGAATCTGGCCCGATTCCTCAATATCAACCCCGAGGTAGCCCTGATGACCGCCAACGAGCGCTTCGTACGCCGATTTCAGGCTATGGAAAAAATCGCAGCGGAATCGGGGAGTTCTATCGAAGAGTCCGATCTCGCTACGCTCGACCACTTCTGGGAAAGAGCGAAGAAGACCACCCCGTAAGATTCCTCCCTTTCTCCACACCCGCTGTGGAAAGGCTGTGGAAGTCCTTGTGGATATCTTCCCCCCCTCGCGTAGTTTTTACAGGTTATACATTTTGCCCTTTTATTGTGCAACTTTCCCGCAGCCGGAGGTTCCGCACCTCGAACCGCTCGTATTCTCCCACCCCACCGAGACCAGCCGCCCGCCGGAAATTACGACGCTCGCCCATCCGAAGGGCAGGGAAACCGGAAGAGGAAAGGTAACGGATGTGGTTTCCACGCTTTCCGCTTCCAATCGTTTTCCCTTTGACATGTGAATTCCTCCCGTATAACATTTTATATTCGTGTAAATACTAAGAATCCTGCAGGGAGGAGTCCGTTGGGCAAGTCGAAGTCAGCCGCAAAAAGGCACAAGCAGAGCCTGAAGAAAAGGATAAGGAACCGGCACATCCGTTCGACGGTGAAGACGGCCGTCAAAGAAGTCCGCGCGGTCGTGGCAGAGGGTGCCGCCGCCCATGCCGTGGAAACGCTCTCGAAAGCGGTATCGATCATCGCACGGGCCGGATCCAAAGGCGTGCTGCACAAGAAGACGGTCGCCCGGAAAGTGGCCCGCCTCTCCAAGGCCGTCCACAAGGCCGCGAAGTAGCCGTCAAAAACAGGGACGGTCCTGTCATCCTCTTTCGTCCCGTCAACCTCGGTTGTTTAACTGCGATCCATTTGTGGTCCTGCCAGGTCCCTATCCAGGACCGTCCCTGAGGAGCTTCAACAACTGGATTTCGAACAGTTGCTCGGGGGAGAGCCTGCTCTCTCCTTTCATTCCCCTGTCGATCCTGGAGAGCGCCGCGAGGATCTCTCCTCCCCGGTGCGGGGCCAGTGCCGTCCCCTTGTCCGCGAGCCGCCTCCGGACGAACCACGCGATCGCGCCCACCAGTCCGTGGTAATCGGCAGCCTCCGCCCCGGCGGCGAATCGCCGGAACAGGGTCAGGCATCCTTTTTTATCCCTGTGCACCAGCTTCTCGGCGAGACGGAAAGGATCCACCGCGCCGCCCGAGATGCAGACCGCCCGGATCTCCTCCTCCCCGATCTCTCGAAGTCCGGCTGAATAAGAAAGCAATTTCCCCAGCTCCTCCTTTACGCGCGCGAAGTCCATCCCCACCCACCGTACCAGGAAAGCCGCGGCGTCCTCGGAGAGCTCTTTCCCGGTTTCCCGCATCCTCGACACGGCCGCCCGCGCCAATGTGGAAACCACCTGCTCCTCCCTGGGAGCGGTGGACCGAACGCCGGGGATGGCTGAAAACGACCTCGCCGTTGCCTTGTCCGAACAGGGAAGAACGAGGATCACGGACGGATCGGGTGCGCCCAGGTAGCCGAGGAGCACATCCCGGGGTCCTTTCTTCAGATCCCCGAGGTCGGGAAGAATGAACATGCGGAAACGAAAGAAGAAGGACGGTGTGCGGAAAACGGCGTCCATGGATTCCCGCTCGATGTCCGCGGGTGTCCACCGGATGAGCTCCGCCGTGATCCCTTCCGCCCGGAACCTGTCCAGCCAGAGCTCCGCGACGAGATCGGCAAGCCCTCCCCCTTCTCCGGAAAGGAGATAGGCCGGCGCAGGGGAATGGGAGAACCAGGGCTGAAACAGCGGAGGGACGGGGAACGGTTTCACAGGACGACCCGTACGGTCTGGCCGATCCTTCGTGCCATCCTTCGGCACACCTCTTCGATCGCCGCCCGGCGGTTCGATTCCGCGTACTGGAAATCCGCCTCGGCGAAATAGGAGGCCGATTCGGTCATTCCCTCTTCCTTCCATAGGAGACGGCCCTGGACGACTTCCGCGACCCGCACGTCGACGAACAGCGTCAGCCGGTGTTCAAGAGCGAAGAGGTCCGTGCCGTGGGAAACGACTTCCTCGCGGATCTCCTTGACGGTTCCCTCGATCAGGGTATCCGCCCCGATCCGCTCGAAGACGCCACGGAAACCCATGCGCCGGAACTCCTCCCGCAGCCGCGCCGCGAGAAAAACTCCCGCATCCGGGACAACGGAGGCGTTGGCGAAGGGCCGAAGGTCCACGCGGAGGGAGGGATCGGCGAACCGCGACCCGGGTTCCGACTGGAAACGATAGCCGCAGGACGCAAGGACCACGAACAGGAGACAAGCCGCAATCCGCTTTCCCGAGCGAGGATCAAAAGAGTCCATCACGATACGACGATGCTCACGAGCTTCTTGGGGACAACGACCAATTTTTTCAGGATTTTCCCCTTCGTATATTCCCTGACACGCGGATCGGCAAGCGCCATCGACCGGATTTCCTCCTCGGTCGCATCGGCGTTTGCCGTAATCCTCGAGCGAAGCTTCCCGTTGACCTGCACGACGACCAGGATCTCTTCGGCGCGGGCCATTTCCTCCTCCGCTTTCGGCCAGGCCTGCCGACAGACCATGCCTGTACAGCCGATCTTCTCCCAAAGCTCCTCCGAAACGTGCGGCGCGAAAGGGGAAAGCATGAGGAGCAGGATCTCCACCGCCTCGCGAAGCGCAGGGGCGGTTTCCGGGGATTCCCAAGCGGATTCCTCGACGAGATAGAGGAAATTCACCATCTCCATGATGGCGGAAATGGCCGTGTTGAAGTGATGCCGATCCTCGATGTCTCCGGTCACCTTCTTCAGCGTGCGATGGGTAATCTGCCGGATCCTCCTTGCCGCTTCGCCGGGTCTTCCGGAAACTCGGCCGGCGGCGCAGATCGCTTTCCCCTTCTGCGCGATCAAGCGGTATACCCTGCCAAGGAACCGGAAAGCTCCTTCCACCCCCTGCTCGCTCCAGTCGAGATCCTTCTCCGGAGGTGCCGCGAAGAGGGAGAAAAGCCGTGCCGTGTCGGCGCCGTACCGCTCGACGAGCGTGGACGGCTCGACGACGTTGCGCTTGGACTTCGACATCTTCATCGAACGCCCCACATCGACCTTCTCGCCGCACTGCCGGCAACGCCCTTCGGCGTCGACTTCTTCGGGATAGCGCCACCCGTGCTTGGGGCACTCCAGCGTCGCCATGCACACCATCCCCTGGGAGAGGAGCCGCAGGAACGGCTCGTTCCCCGGGGCAAGGCCGCGGTCGCGAAGATATTTATGGAAGAACCGGGCGTAGATCAGGTGCATGCACGCATGCTCGACGCCGCCGATGTATTGGTCGACCGGCATCCACGCCCGAATTTTTCCCCGGTCGAGCGGTTCCCTGTCGTTCCGAGGATCGATGTACCGCAGGAAATACCAGCTCGACTCGAAGAACGTGTCGAAGGTGTCGGTTTCCCTACGCGCCTTCGCCCCACAGGAGGGACAGGATACGGAGGCCCATTCCTCGGCTGCCGCTAATGGATTCCCTTTCTCCCGGGTATAGGGAAGGTCTTCGGGAAGCACCACGGGGAGGTCCTTTTCCGGGACGGGCACGACGCCGCACTTCCCGCAATGGATCACAGGGATCGGGCATCCCCAGTAGCGCTGGCGGCTGATCCCCCAGTCGCGGAGGCGGTACCGAACCTTCCCGTGGCCGATCCCCTCCCTCTCGAAATACCGGGTGATCTCGCGTTTTCCCGCTTCGCTCTCCCGCCCCGTGAAAGGACCCGAATTCACCATCCGGCCTGTTCCCTCGTACGCGCAGGTCATCGACCCGGCGGAAATCGCATCCTCCGCTTCCGGCTGGATGACCACCACAACGGGAAGGTCGTACTTTTTCGCAAACTCGAAATCCCGCTGGTCGTGCGCGGGGACCGCCATCACCGCGCCTGTTCCGTACTCGTACAGGACGAAGTTCGCGGCGAAGATGGGAATCTTCCCGCCGGTCAGCGGATTGACGCAATATCCGCCGGTGAAGATCCCCTCCTTTTCCATCTCCCCGCTCGAACGGACCAGCTTGTCCTGCACCGCTACGCGGTCGACGAACTCGCGAACCTCCTTTTCGCGGCCCGATTCCTTCGCGAATTCCATCACCAGGGGGTGCTCCGGGGCCATGCTCATGAAGGTGGCGCCGTAGACCGTGTCCGGCCGGGTCGTGAACACCTTGATCTTGCCGCCGCCATCGGCCAGCGGGAAGTCGATCTCCGCCCCTTCGCTGCGCCCGATCCAGTTCCGCTGCATCTCCAGGATGTTTTCCGGCCACCCCCCCCGCAGCTCCTCGTGGCCGGAGAGAAGCTCGTCCGCGTACTTCGTGATGCCGAGGAACCACTGCTCCAGCTCGCGTTGGGAGACGCGCGTCTGGTCGTGAATGAAGCACGTCCCGTCCCGGTTGACCTGTTCGTTGGCAAGGACGGTCTGGCACTCCTCGCACCAGTTGAGTTGAGCCCTCTTCCGGTAGGCGAGTCCGTCCCGGATCATCCACAGGAAGAAGAGCTGTTCCCAGCGGTAATACTCCGGGGAGCAGGTGGCGAACTCACGGTCCCAGTCGTAGGAGATCCCCAGCTCTTTTAGCTGCAGGCGCATGAAGCCGATGTTTTCGTAGGTCCACTTGGCGGGGTGCGTTCCGTGACGGTGGGCGGCGTTCTCCGCCGGAAGACCGAAGGCGTCCCATCCGATGGGGTGAAGGACCTGGTACCCCCGCATCCGCTTGAACCGCGCGAGCAGATCCCCGATCGTGTACACGCGCACGTGTCCCATGTGAATGCGACCCGACGGATAAGGGAACATCTCCATGCAGTAGAACTTGGGGGCGGTGATCTCGTCCGGGCAGCGGGAGACCGCGGCCGCATCCCACCGCATCTGCCACTTGGCTTCGATCGCCTGCGGTTGATACTTCATGATATTTCCTTCTTTTTCAGCGAGATCTCAGCTATTTTATCAAGTATTCCATTAATGAAAGCACCGGATTCCTCCGAGCCGTACCTCTTTCCCAGGTCCACCGCCTCGTTGATCGCCACCACGTAAGGAACGTCGGTGGAGTGACAGATCTCGTAGGCGCCCAGGCGAAGGATGTTCCGGTCGACCAGGGCCATCCGCTCCAGTCGCCAGTGTTCGGCGGCCTGCCGGATGAAACCGTCGACCTCCTCCCGGTGTTCCCAGACACCCCGCACCGCATCGCCGTAGTACTCCGGATCGGAGGGCGGCTCGGACGTCAATGCAAAAAGGGGGATGGCCTCGTCAGGGCCAACCCCCAGGACATCCATCATGAAAAGCGTTTGAAAGACCTTTTCCCTCGATTCCCGGCGCACTTCTTCTTTCGCCCCCGGGCCCCCCTTACATCTGGCGCAGCAGCTTCGCCATCTCGATGGCCGACAGCGCGGCTTCGAACCCCTTGTTTCCCGCCTTGGCACCGGCGCGCTCGATCGCCTGCTCGACCGTATCGGTGGTGAGCACGCCGAAGGCCACGGGGATCCCCGTGTCGAGAGTCACTTGCGCAACCCCCTTGGTCACTTCGGCGCTCAGGTAATCGAAGTGCGGAGTCCCCCCGCGGATCAGCGCGCCCAGGGCGATCACGGCATCCACCTTGCCCTTGGCCGCCTTGCGGACTCCCAACGGGAGCTCGAACGAGCCGGGAACCTTCATCACGGAGATGTCCTTGTCCTCCACGCCATGCCGCCGGAGGGCGTCCATCGCCCCTTCCAGCAAGCGGTCGGTGATGAAGCTGTTGAACCGCGCCACGACGATCGTCACCTTCAATCCCTGTCCCTGGAGGTCCCCCTCGATCATCCGCACCATCGCTTCGCCCCCTCACTCGACGTTCAGGATATGTCCGAGCTTCTTCTTCTTGGTTTTGAGGTACTTCACGTTCGCCGAGTTCGGGGCCACCTCGATCGGGACCCGCTCGACCACCCGCAGGCCGTATCCCTCCAGGCCGATGATCTTCTTCGGATTGTTCGTGAGAAGGCGGATGTCCCGGATGCCGAGGTCGACCAGGATCTGCGCGCCCACTCCGTAATCCCGCAGGTCCGATTTGAACCCGAGACGCTCGTTTGCCTCCACCGTGTCGAACCCCTTGTCCTGCAGGTTGTAGGCGCGGATCTTGTTCTTCAGCCCGATCCCCCGCCCTTCCTGCCGCATGTAGAGGAGGACCCCCGCGCCTGTCCTCTCGATCATCCGCAGGGCATTCCGGAGCTGCTCGCCGCAGTCGCACCGTAGCGACCGGAATACGTCGCCGGTCAGGCACTCGGAATGGACGCGGACCAGTACGGGGACATCCGGCCTGATCTCTCCCTTGACCAGGGCCATGTGGGTATCGTCGTTGATCTCGTTCCGGTAGGCGATCGCGACGAATTCCCCGCCCTCCCGGACCGGCATCCGGGTCTCCGCGACGCGCGTGACAAGGCGCTCCCTCATCATCCGATACTCGACAAGATCCTGGATCGACACGATCTTGAGGCCGTGCTCGGCGGCGAAGACCTTCAGGTCGGGCATCCGGGCCATCGTCCCGTCTTCCTTCATGATCTCGCAGATCACGCACGCGGGAGTGCACCCCGCCAGCCGGGCGAGGTCGACGGAGCCCTCGGTCTGGCCGGTTCGGACAAGGACCCCGCCCTTCTTCGCAACGATCGGAAACACATGCCCCGGCCGCACGAGATCCTCGGGCCTGGCATTTTCCGCGATGGCCGTGCGGACGGTGGTGGACCGGTCGTAGGCCGAGATTCCCGTGGTCACCCCCCTGCGCGCCTCGATGGAAATGGTAAAAGCGGTCCCGAAGGGAGAGGAATTGTCGTGGACCATGGGGGGAAGCTGGAGCTGGCGCGCCCGCTCTTCCGTCATGCTCAGGCAGATGAGCCCCCGGCCATACCGCGCCATGAAATTGATGGAGTCGGGGGTTACATGGTCGGCCGCGATGGTCAGATCTCCTTCATTTTCGCGGTCCTCGTCATCGACGAGGATCACCATCTTCCCGGACCGGATGTCCTCGAGCGCGTCCTCGATCCTGGCAAGCGTCATCTGGACGACCTTTTCACGCGAACCCGTGTTTTTTGAGAAAATCCTTGGAGATCCCCGAATCCTTGCGTTCCAGGAACCGGAGGACATATTTCCCGACGATGTCCGTTTCCACGTTGACCCTGTCCCCAGGTCGGGCACCGCCAAAGGTGGTCCGATTCAGGGTAAACGGAATCAACGTCACCTCGAACCCGTCCGGATGGACCGTGCTGACCGTGAGGCTCACGCCGTCCACAGCCACGGCTCCCTTGAAAACAACGTATTTCATTATAGAGGAATCGGTCCGTATATGGAATACCCGGGAATCCCCCGCGGGCCGCATTTCGCGGACCGTTCCGGTGCCGTCCACGTGGCCGTACACCAGGTGACCGTCCAGCCGTCCGGAAACTACCATCGCCCGCTCCAGGTTCACCCGCCTCCCTACCGCCAGCGAACGGAACGTCGTACGGTTCAGCGTCTCTGGGGAGACATCCGCCAGGAACCGTCCGGGCCCCTTTCCGGTGACCGTAAGGCAGGCGCCGGAAACCGAAATGGAGTCGCCCGCCCGGATCTCCTCCAAAGGCAGCCCCGTGGACACTTCCAGGACGGCGCCGGTCCCTTCGGGCGCGAAAGAAACGACCGTTCCGACTTCCTCCACGATGCCCGTAAACATTTATCCCCCCGTCCCCTTTAGTACCTCAATTCACAAATACAGTCGCATTCGAACGCCGCTGCATCCGCCCCTGCTGCGTTGCGCTCCTTACGCCGTACTATCTAAGTACGCCTCAGTCGCGCGCCTTGCCGGAGCGGCGCATCGACGCTCTCGGTGCTGACCGTATTTGTGAACTGAGGCACTTGGGGCTCCGCCGTCACCACAAGATCGTCCCCCGCGCGGCGGACATCCGTGATCGCCAGTTTCCTGCCTCCGGCCACAGATCGTGCCCGGAATCCCGTCACCGCCCGCATCCCTTCCCCCAGCAGCAGCGGGGCGAGGAAGAATACGAACCGGTCGACGGCTCCGGCGGAGACCAGCCACCCGGCGGTCCTCCCCCCTCCCTCCACCAGGAGGGACGTCACACCTTCCTTCCCCAATGCCCGAAGGAAAACCTCCGCGGGAATACGCCCTCCCCGGGATGGGAGCCGGAGCACCCTCCCCCCAAGGGAAACAACCCGTTTCATGTCGCGGTCGGAAACGCCCCGAGGGCAGACAAAGAGGATCTTTCCCTGCCCCTGTCGGAAAAGCCGACGACCGGAAATATCCGACAGGCGCGAGGTGAGGATAACACGCCGGGGATCTCTTCCTCCCGGGATGCGGGAAGAGAGCAGCGGATCGTCCTTTCGGAAGGTCCCCCCCCCGACCAGCACGGCGTCGGTTTCCGCACGCATCCGGTGGGTCCTCTTGCGGGACTCCTCCCCGCTGATCCATCGGGACATTCCCGTGGAGGAGGCAATCTGTCCATCCAGCGACATTGCGAGTTTCAGGGTGACGTAGGGCTTCCCGGAAACCACCCACCGGCAATAGGGGCGGTTGAGAGACCGCGCCTCCTCCTCGAGAAGGCCGTCGGCCACCGCAACACCCGCCCTTCGGAGAGCCGAAAGCCCCTTGCCGGAGACCAGCGGGTTCGGGTCCTTCATGGCGGCCGCGACCCGCCGGATTCCCGCGGACAGGATCGCCTCGGTGCACGGACCCGTGCGACCGACATGGCAGCACGGCTCCAGGGTCACGTAAAGGTCGGCCCCCGTAGCCAAGGATCCGGCGTCCCGGATCGCCTCCACTTCCGCGTGGGGCAGTCCAGCGGCCCGGTGAACACCGCAGCCGACGACTTTCCCGCCCCGGACGAGGACCGCTCCCACCGCGGGGTTCGGCGAGGTCCGCCCGACGCCCTTTCGGGCGAGCCGGAGGGCCATCCGCATGAACTCGGGCCGCGGGAAGGTCACGTCAGGCCCTCCCCCGGTGAAACGAGACGCCAGGCACGTAAGGTGCTGCGCCTCAGGGGGGACCTCGCTGGCGATCCGCCATGGCTCCCCGGCTTCGTCCAGCAAACGTGCCCCAATTTCCTATCCCCGGCCTTCGGTCTCCCGTAACCGACCGCCAAGCTCTCCGTTGCCAGGAACGCGTGGCCTACGCCGGTTCCGCGATTGTGGCTGCTCGCTGCGCGAGGCCCCCCTTCGGCTGCACCTTCCGTGCGGGCGGTACGCGCCATCGACGGAAGGCACACGCCGCGGGAAGGTCCGGCGGAGCCGCCGCAGGAGGGGGGCGCAGTGAGACCGGCCTTCAGGGTTCCGTTCCCGCAGAGGCCGTGCACTGAGAGGGTCGATGCGCCGCGTCCGGCGAGGCGCCCGACCGAAGCGTACCGCTGCGGTACGGTGAGGGAGGGCAACGAAGCCGGGGCGGATGCAGCGGCCCTCGAATGCCGGGATCTGAGGGAATGGAGCCCTGGAGGCCGGTGCGCAGCCGTGCGGATCCACCGCACGGCGAGCCACGAACGGAGTCCCCCTCCGAGGCGGCGCAGCCGAAGGGAGATCTGAGCGGACGATTGACGGTGTCGCATCGCGCGGGCCCCTTACGGCTTCGTCGGGCGGTCCGTCGGTTCGGAGATGAGCGTCTTGATCTCCTCCACGAACTGGCTCAGATCCTTGAACTGGCGGTACACCGAGGCGAACCGGACGTACGCCACGTCATCCAGCTTCAACAGCTCCGCCATGACGCGCCCCCCGATCTCCACCGAGGAGATCTCCTTCTCCCCGGAAGCCTGGAATTCCCCTTCCAGGGTTTCCACGACTTTTTCGATGGTGGCGTAGCTGATCGGCCGCTTCTCGCACGCCTTGAGGATGCCGCTGAGGATCTTCTGGCGGTCGAAGGACTCCCGGCGCCCGTCGCGCTTGATAACCAGGGGGAGTTCCTCCTCGATCCGTTCGTAGGTGGTGAACCGCTTGCGGCAGGAGAGGCACTCCCGCCGCCTCCGTATGACGTCTCCTTCCTTGCCCGCGCGGGAGTCGACCACCTTGTTGTCGACATGGCCACACCGGGGGCACTTCAAGGATCGCGCTCCTCCAGGCGGACCAGCTCCATGCCCACCTCCCGGATCATCTCCTCGGTGAGCGGGTCGGCGTAGCCTTCCAGGTAGACGATCCGCCGGACGCCGGCGTTGATCAGCATCTTTGCGCAGATGATGCAGGGAAGGTTCGTGCAGTAGAGGACGGCGTCGCGGATCGAAACGCCGTGGAACGCCGCCTGGATGATCGCGTTCTGCTCCGCGTGGAGCCCGCGGCACAGCTCGTGCCGCTCTCCCGACGGGACGTTCAGCTTCTCCCGGAGGCATCCTGTCACCTCACAATGGGTGACTCCGGACGGGACACCGTTGTACCCCGTGGCCAAAAGACGGCGGTCCTTGACCAGCACCGCGCCCACCGCGCGCCGCAGGCAGGACGATCGCCGGGACGCCAGCTTCGCCATGTCCATGAAATAGGTGTCCCAGTCAGGCCGCACGCGCGCCGCCGTCTTCAACGTTTAGCTTCCCGCATAAGCCGCCAGCCGTTCGGGGTAGAGGGGGAACGCCTCGCAGATGTCGCGGACGGCCGCCATCACCCGTTTCTCCACGGTGAAGTCGCCGGGCGCCGTGAGGATATCGGCGATCATATTCCCGATCCGCTCCATCTCGCGCTCCTTCATCCCGCGCGTGGTAACTGCCGGTGTCCCGGCCCGGATGCCGCTGGTGACGAACGGACTGCGCGTCTCGAACGGAACGGTGTTCTTGTTGACGGTGATCCCCACCCGGTCGAGTGCCTCCTGCGCGTCCTTCCCGGTCAGGGGGGTATCCTTGAGATTGACGAGGAACAGGTGGGTGTCCGTCCCGCCGGAAACGAGCCGGAAACCCCGCCCGGCGATCGCCCCCGCCATGGCCCGGGCGTTGCGGACGATCTGCGCCTGGTACACCTTGAACTCCGGAGTCATCGCCTCCTTGAGCGCCACCGCCTTCGCCGCGATGACGTGCATCAGCGGCCCGCCCTGGGTGCCGGGAAAGATCGACGAGTTCAGCTTCTTGGCCATCTCCTCGCGACACAGGATGATCCCCGCCCGGGGCCCCCGCAGCGTCTTGTGCGTTGTGGTGGTCACGAACTCGCAGTAGGGGACGGGATTGGGGTGCAGGCCGACGGCCACGAGCCCCGCCACGTGGGCAATGTCCGCCATCAGCATTGCGCCCGTCTCGTCCGCGATCTTCCGGAAGGGGGCGAAGTCGATGATCCTGGGATATGCGGACGCGCCGATGACGATCATCTTGGGCTTGTGCTGAATCGCCAGGTCGCGCACCTGGTCGAAGTCGATCGTCTCCGTGTCCGGCCGCACGCCGTACGAAACGACGTTGAACAGCTTTCCGGAAAAGTTGACCGGGCTGCCGTGCGTCAGGTGCCCGCCGTGGGAGAGGTTCATCCCCAGCATGGTGTCGCCGGGAGTCATCGCGGCCAAGTAGACCGCCATGTTGGCCTGGGAGCCGGAATGCGGCTGGACGTTTACGTGCTCGGCTCCGAAGATCTTCTTCGCCCGCTCGATGGCCAGCGTCTCGGCCTGGTCGACGAACTCGCATCCGCCGTAGTACCGCTTCCCTGGGTACCCCTCCGCGTACTTGTTCGTCAGCACGGAGCCGGTCGCCTCCAGCACGGCCTCGCTCACGAAGTTCTCGGAGGGGATCAGCTCCAAGCCGAACGCCTGCCGCTCCGTCTCCCGCCGGATGACTTCGTAGATCTCGGGATCCACCGTCTTCAGGATAGACATGCGCGCTTCGCTCCTTATCTCACGCCTGCAGGCCGAGGCGTTTCTCGATGCCGTTGATTTTCTCCACCCTCCGGGCGTGCCTCCCCTTCTCGAAAGGCTCGGAGAGAAAGATCCGGAGACGGGCCACCGCGGCGTCGACCTTCATCGTCCGGGAGCCGAAGACCGCCACGTTGGCGTCGTTGTGCAGGCGGGCATGCCGTGCCGTGAAGTCGTCGTACAACAGCGCCGCGCGGACGTTGGGGAACTTGTTGGCGGAGATCGACATCCCGACGCCGGTCCCGCAGACCAGGACCCCCCGGGCCGCCTGGCCGCCGGAGACGCGCAAGGCGACCGCCTCCGCATAGTCGGGGTAGTCCACCGCGTCGGTGGCGTCGGGGCCCAGGTCCAGGACGGCATAGCCCCACTCCTCAAGAGCGTCCCGGAGGCGCCGTCTCATTTCCAGGCCGGCGTGATCCGACGCAACCGCCACGGTCAGCGTCATGCGGTCCATCCGCCTACCCAGGGAACCTGCCGAACAGCAGGCACGAGTTGGTTCCGCCGAACCCGAACGAATTCGAAAGGACATAACGGATCGGCCGGTTACGCGACGTGTTGGGCACGTAGTCCAGGTCGCACTCCGGGTCCGGCGTCGTGTAGTTGATCGTCGGCGGGACGATCCCGTCGCGCAGCGCCAATACGGAAAAGACGCTCTCGATGGCGCCAGCCGCTCCCAGGAGGTGGCCGGTCATCGACTTGGTGGAGCTGACCATCAGGCGGGAGGAGTGACCCTTGAAAACGGTCTTGATGGCCATCGTTTCATAAAGGTCGTTGTAGGGCGTCGAGGTCCCGTGGGCGTTGATGTACTCCACCTCCTCGGGGTTGACCCGCCCGTCCGCGAGCGCCGCCTGCATGCAGCGGACCGCTCCTTCCCCGCCGGGAGCGGGGGCGGTGACGTGGTAGGCGTCCGCCGATGCCCCGTAGCCGAGCAGCTCCGCGTAGATCTTCGCGCCGCGCCGCTTCGCAAATTCCAGCTCTTCCAGGATGAGCATGGCCGCGCCTTCCCCCATCACGAAGCCGTCGCGATCCTTGTCGAAGGGCCGGGACGCCGCGGCGGGGTCTCCGTTCCGGGTGGAGAGCGCCTTCATGGCGCAGAATCCACCGAGGCCCATCACGGTGATGGTGGCCTCCGACCCGCCCGCGATCACCGCGTCGCAGGCTCCCCGCCGGATCGCCTCGAGCGCCTCCCCGACCGCGTGGCTCGAGGCCGCGCAGGCCGTGGTGGTCGTGATGTTCGGCCCCTTCGCCCCGTACTTCATCGCGATGTGGCCGGGAGCCAGGTTGGAGATCAGCATCGGGATGAAGAAGGGGCTGATCTTGCGGGCTCCCCCCTCGAGATACGCCTTGTGGTAATGCTCGAGCGTGGTGAGCCCCCCCAGCCCGCTCCCCACGTAGACCCCGATGCGGGGACCGAGCCTCTCGTCGATCGTCAATCCGGAATCGGTAACGGCGAGATGGGCGGCCGCCATGGCGATCTGGATGAACGGGTCCATCCGCTTGATCTCTTTCCTGTCGACGAAGTCCTCGGGGACGAACCCCTTGACCTCGGCGGCAATCCTGGTCGGGAATTCCGCCGCGTCGAACTTGGTGATCAGCGAAACGCCCGACCGGCCGGCGAGGAGCGCCTCCCACGTCGGCTCCACACCGATCCCCAGCGGCGTCACCGCCCCCAACCCAGTTACGACCACTCTCCGCATCCGGTTCCCTTCCCATCGCGGACCGCGTTCCGTAGGCGTCCTTTCCGCCGCCGGACCCCGCGGATCCATCGTTATTTCGCGTGGGCCTTGATGTACTCCACGACGTCGTTCACGGTCTTGATCTTCTCGGCATCCTCGTCCGGGATCTCGATCCCGAACTCCTCTTCCATCTTCATCACCAGCTCCACGATATCGAGCGAATCCGCACCCAGGTCGTCGATGAACGACGCTTGGATCGTAACGTCGTTCACGTCCTTCCCCAGTTGCTCCGCCACGATCTCCTTCACTTTTTTCTCAACCGACATCTGTGGTCCTCCCTTCCTTTTGATATACTCTCACATGTACAGCCCGCCGTTGATCCCGATCACCTGCCCGGTGACGTAACCCGCGCCATCCGTTGCCAGGTAAAGCGCAAGCTCCGCGACTTCCTCCGGGGCGGCAAACCTCTTCAGGGGAATCTGCTCCATGAACGATTTCTGCACCGCCTCCGGCAGGCTCGCCGTCATGGCTGTCTGGATGAACCCGGGCGCGATGGCGTTCACCGTGATCCCCCGCGAGCCGAGCTCGCGCGCCATCGACTTGGTGAAGCCCGCGATCCCCGCCTTCGCCGCCGAATAGTTCGACTGCCCCGCGTTCCCCATCAACCCGACGACCGAGCTCATGTTGATGATCCGGCCGCCCCGCTGCTTGATCATGTGCCGTGACACGGCCTTGGTGAGGAGAAAGGTCCCTTTCAGGTTGGTCCGGACGACCGCGTCGAAATCCTCCTCGGACATCCGCATCAGGAGGTTGTCCCGGGTGATCCCCGCGTTGTTCACCAGGATGTCGATCCTCCCCTGCGCAGCGAGGATATTGGCAACGGCGGCATCGACCTGGGCGGCGTCCCCGACGTCGAACATCTCCACCCTCCCCTTGCTCCCGTTCTTCTCGAGGCCGGCGAGGGTTTCCCGGGCGGCGGTCTCGTTGGCCACGTCGCTGATCACCACGACGGCCCCTTCGGCGGCGAACCGCTCCACAATGGCTTTCCCGATCCCCCGCGCAGAGCCGGTGACCAGAGCGACCTTGTCCGCAAGCCGCATCGCCTTAGCCCCCCTTCCCGAAGTTCATATCCTCATTACCGGTAATCGTTCAAGAGAAAACTCCATCCGGGGAGGCCGCGGACCCCGGTCAAGTCGACGGGCGCACAGAAAGCCGCCACGACAGCGTCCCGATCGATCCGACGGAGCAGCCCGGAGAGCACTTTTCCCGGCCCCACCTCCAGGAATGCGGCGACGCCCATCCCCCGCATGTTCCGGATGCATTCCTCCCAGCGGACCGGGGCGACGATCTGGCGGATGAGCCATTCGGCAGCCGGGGCGGCGGGAGGATACGGATCCGCGGTGACGTTCGCCACCACCGGGAACCGGAACGGTCCCTGCGCCAGGGCGCGAAGCTCCGGGGCGAGTCGATCGGCGGCCGGTTGCATCAGGGAGCAGTGAAAGGGCGCACTGACCGGCAGCGGCATCGCTCTCTTCGCGCCCGCCGATTTGGCCGCCTCGCAGGCGGCGTACACCGCCTCCGCGCTCCCGGAAATCACGACCTGGTCCCCGCCGTTGAAGTTCGCCGGCTCGACGACGCCCTTCGCGGCGCCCGACCGGCAGGCCGCGGCCACCCCCTCGGGAGCGAGGCCGATCAGAGCAGCCATCGCACCCTCCCCCACCTTCACGGCCTCCTGCATGTACCTTCCCCGGGAACGCAGGACGCGCGCCGCATCTCCCACGGACAGCACGCCCGACGCAACCAGAGCCGAGTACTCCCCCAGGGAGTGCCCCGCGGCGCAGAGCGGCTGGATCCCGGTTTCCGCCTCGAGCGCTCGGAACGCCGCAACGCTGACGGTGAAAATCGCCGGTTGCGTGTTTTCGGTCAGCCGCAATTCCTCCTCGGTGCCGCGAAAGCAGAGCGCCGCCAAGTCCATCCCAGCAGCGTCGGACGCTTCCTCGAACACGGCGCGAGCGGCCGGATACGCCTCGTGCAGCTCCTTCCCCATCCCCGCGAACTGCGAGCCCTGCCCGGGAAAAAGGAGACCGATCCCCACCGTCGTCCCTCTCACATCCGCAGAAGCGCGGAGCCCCAGGTGAGCCCGCCGCCGAACGCCGCCAGGAGCACGAGGTCGCCCTTCGAGTAACGCCCCTTCTCCCGCGCCTCCGCGAGCGCAATCGGGATCGAAGCCGCGGAGGTGTTTCCGTAACGTTCCAGGTTGACGAACACCTTTCCCTCGGGGACCCCCAGCCGTTTCCCCACCGCGGTGATGATCCGCAGATTGGCCTGGTGGGGAATGAAAAGGTCGATATCCGCGACCGTGAAGCCGTTCCGGGCCAGCGCTTCCTGGCTCACCTCGGCCATCCGATTCACGGCGCATTTGAACGTCTCGTTGCCCGCCATCCGGATAAAGTTCGTCCGTTTCTTCATCGTCATCGGATCGCAGGGGTCGACGGTTCCCCCGCCCGGGCAGTGAATCATCTCCCACAGGTTCCCGTCCGAGTGGAGGTGGCAGCTCAAGACCCCCTCCCCGTCGCCGCATTCGGAGAGCACCACCGCCCCCGCCCCGTCCCCGAAGAGGATGCACGTGGAACGGTCGGTGTAGTCCGTGAGGGAAGACAATATTTCCGCCCCCACGACCAGGACCTTTTTCCCGCGCCCCGCCCGGATCAAGGCATCCGCCACGGTGAGGGAATAGACGAACCCGGAGCACGCCGCGTTGAGGTCCAGCGCGAACGCGCGGATTGCCCCCAGTTTCATCTGGAGAAAGCAGGCCGTGGAGGGCAAAGGCATATCGGGGGTACAGGTCCCCACCACAACGATGTCCAGCTCCCCCGCGTCCACGCCGGCGTCCGCCAGCGCCAAGCGGGAGGCCTCCAGGCACAGGTCGGAGGTCGCCGACCCCGGTTCGGCGATCCGGCGCTCCTTGATCCCCGTACGCGTCGAGATCCACTCGTCGTTCGTGTCGACCATCTTTTCGAAGTCGTCGTTGTTCAGGATTTTCGGCGGGGCGTAGCCCCCCACACCGATGATCTTGGATCCCACCTTTTTCTCCCCCTCCCGCCGCGTGGGCATCCGCCCTATTCCGCGGCCGCTTCCTCGTCCCGCACGTAACCGCCCCGCGCGACCAAAACGGCGATCTCCTCTTCGACGCCGCACCGATGGAGCGATCCGGCGGATCGGATCGCGTTCTTCATCGCCTTCGCGTCGGATGAGCCGTGGCAGATCACCACACCTCCCTTCACTCCGAGCAGCGGCGCCCCCCCGTACTCCGTATAATCCATGCGCTTTTTTACCTGGCGGATCGCCCCACCCGCCAGGAGGACCCCCAGCTTCGCCATGGCGGATTTTTCGATCTCGTTTTTCAGAAATTGGCCCAGCGCGGAGGCCATCCCCTCCATCGTCTTCAGGGCGACGTTCCCCACGAATCCGTCGCAGACGAAGACGTCCGCCTTTCCGATGAAAAAGTCGCGCCCCTCGACGTTTCCCACGAAGTTCAGGCCCGTCCTGCGGAAGAGCGCGCCCGTCTCGCGCGTCAGGTCCGTCCCCTTCGAATCCTCCTCGCCAATGCTCACCAGGCCGATCCGGGGACGGGAAATTCCGAGAATCTTTTTGGCGTAGGCATCCCCCATGAATCCGAACTGCAGCAGGTGAGCGGGCTTGCAGCCGACGTTCGCCCCCGCGTCGATCAGGACGATCGGCCCCGATGGGGTGGGGATCGTCGCCGTGATCGCGGGCCGGTCGATCCCCCGGATCTTCCGTAACACATAGAGCGCTCCGGCCATCACGGCCCCCGAATTCCCCGCGCTCACGAATGCGGAGGCCTTCCCCTCCGCTACCAGGTTCAACCCCACGCGGATGGAGGAGTGTTTCTTCTTCCGGAAGGCCACGCCCGGCACATCGCACATTTCGACGACCTCGGATGCATGCACCACCTCGATCTTGCCGATGCCGACACCGAGGGAACGCAGTTCGTCCCGGAGCAGCTCTTCGCGGCCCACCAGCACGATCGGAAGGTCCATCTCCTGCGAGGCCTGCACCGCCCCCCGGATCACCTCCAGCGGGGCGTGATCCCCTCCCATCGCGTCAACGGCAATTTTCATCGGAGGATGGTATTAAAGACCGTCAGTCCTGTGCAATGACTTCCCGGCCGTTGTAGGTCCCGCAATTCGGGCACACGGCGTGGGGCCGTTTGACCTGCTTGCACTGTGGGCACGTGCTCCGTGCGGGATTGGCGAGCTTCTTGTGGGTCCGCCGCTTGTCCCTGCGGCATTTCGATCCCCGTCGTTTGGGATTCGGCATCCTCTACTCCTTTTCTTTCTTCAGGCTCTTCAAAATATCGAACAGCCCCGCGGCTTGAGGTTCGGGGCAGTTGCACTCCTCCCGGTTGCGGTTGCCGCCGCACTTCGGGCAAATCCCCCGGCATTCCTCCGAACAAAGGAGCTTGACCGGCAAGGTCAGCGCAACCTGTTCCCAGATAAGATCGTTCAACTCGATCCCGGCCCCGTCGTAATAACCGATGTCGAGGTCGTCCTCGTGCAGTTCAACGTTCGAGGCCCCAGCGGGGCCCCTGTCGCGGGGAACGAGGATCGCGGAGAACTCCTTCTCCAGCGTGACCGTGAACGCCTCGGCGCAGCGGTCGCAGGAAGCCTCCCCCTCAGCCACAAACGACCCGTTTGCAAAAAGATTTCGTCCCTCAGGCGTCAGGATCAGGCCGGCGGAAACCAACCGGCACGTCCGCAGGGGATACGGGTCCATCCCCTCCAGGATCCGGGGAATAAAGGCCTTTCCCCTGTTTGCTACGACGTCGAGCCCCTTGCGGGGAATCTCGGAAATTTTTATGTACAAAGGACGAACTTCCCCGAAAATTCAAAAGGATACTATAGAAAACCCTCCGATGCCTGTCAATCGCGAATATTCCTTGTTATGGTAACATGTTTATATGATACGGGCCCCCGCTGTCGCAGGCCAATTCTACCCCGGCACACAGAGAGAGCTGGACCTGGAAGTCCGGCGCCTGACCCGGGACATCCCTGGAAAGATCCGTGCCAGGGGGATCGTCGTCCCGCATGCTGGATATGTCTATTCGGGCGCTGTGGCGGGGGAAGTGTTCTCCTCGGTGGAAATCCCCGACCGCCAGATCATTTTCTGCCCCAATCACACGGGGATGGGAGCGGAGGCCGCCGTCATGACCCGGGGGGCATGGAGGATGCCCTGGGGAGAGGTCCCGATCGCCGAGGACCTGGCGGGGCGGCTCCTCGCCGCCTCCCCCCTCCTCACGGAGGACCGGTCGGCGCACAGCAGGGAACATTCCCTCGAGGTGCAGCTCCCGTTCCTGAGGAGATTCCTGGGGGCATTCCGGTTCGTGCCCATCGCTCTCGGCCGCCTCTCCCTGATCGACTGCCGGACGCTGGGGGAGGCCGTTGCGGACGTCATCCGGGACGACCCCTCGCCGCCCCTGCTGATCGCGAGTTCGGACATGACCCATTACGAGCCCTACGCAACCGCACGGAAAAAGGACGAGAGAGCCATTTCGCGGATCCTTGCACTCGACCCCGAGGGCCTCTACCGGACGGTCCGTTCGGAGCGGATCACCATGTGCGGGGCGATTCCCACGACGGTGATGCTGTTCGCCGTCCTTTCCCTTGGCGCCACCGAAGCCCGTCTGATAAAATATGCCACCTCCGGCGATGTCAGCGGGGATTACGGTCAGGTCGTCGGATACGCGGGCCTGGCCGTCCTGTAGCAGGAGATCCGCAACCTTCGTTGGCCGCAAACGAGGCAAGAATGTCTTCCGTCGTCACCCGTTTTGCCCCCAGCCCGACGGGCTACCTCCACATCGGAGGCGCCCGCACCGCCCTCTTCAATTGGCTCTACGCGCGGCGGACCGGGGGTAAGTTCATCCTGCGGATCGAGGACACCGACCAGGAGCGGTCGACGCCGGAGTCGGTACAGGCGATCCTGGACGGGATGCGATGGCTCGGGATGACGTGGGATGAGGGCCCCTATTACCAGACCGAACGCACGGAGCTCTATCGCAAGGAGGCCGGGCGTCTTCTGCTCGAAGGAAAGGCGTACCGCTGCGTCTGCGATCCGGTGAATCACGATTCGCGCCGCGAGGCGATGAGAGCCCGGGGGGAGAAGCCCCGGTACGACGGACGGTGCCGGAACCTCCCTTCCGCGGAAACCGAAGGGAAGACCCACGTCGTCCGCTTCAAGGCACCGCAGTCCGGCAAGACCTCCGTCCACGACATCCTCCGCGGGGATGTGACGTACGAGAATACCGAGCTGGACGACCTCGTCCTCCTTCGGTCGGACGGCTCCCCGACCTACAATTTCGTCGTTGTCGTCGACGACGCCGCGATGGGGATCACCCACGTCCTGCGGGGGGATGACCACCTCAACAACACCCCGAAGCAGGTCCTTCTCTACGAGGCGCTCGGGGTTCCCTTGCCTGCGTTCGGCCACTTCCCGCTGATTCACGGAATGGAGGGGGGGAAGCTCTCGAAGCGCCAGGACGACGTGTCCGTGATTGCGTACCAGGAAAAGGGGTTCCTGCCGGAGGCGATGATCAACTACCTGGTCCGTCTCGGCTGGGGGCACGGCGACCAGGAAATCTTCTCCGCCGAGGAACTGCAGCGCATCTTCACCCTGGAGAACGTGGGGAAATCCCCTTCGAAGTTCAACCCGGACAAACTGCTCCACCTGAATGCCCATTACATCAAGGCGGGAGATCCGGACCGGCTGGCCCGCCTTCTCATTCCCTTCCTGAAGCGAAAAGGGATCGAGGCAACCCACTCCTCCTGGCTGGTCTCGGCAGTCCTGACCCTGCAGGAGCGCTCCCGGACCCTCGTGGAGATGGCCGATTCGGCCGAGTATTACTTCCGGGAGAAGGAGGTCGACCCGAAAGCAGCAGCGAAATTCCTCACCCCGGAAATGGCTCCCATCTTCGAGGAGATCATCGAGGCGCTTTCTCCGGTGAAGGAGTTCACCCCCGCCGCCATGGAGGCGGCGATCGCCGGAGTCGTCGAGCGGGTCGGGGGCAAACTCGGAAAGATCGCCCAGCCGATGCGCGTGGCACTTACGGGGGGCACCGCCTCCCCCGGACTCTTCGACGTCATGGAGGTCCTCGGCCGAGAAGAGGTGGTCAAACGCCTTTCCACGGCGGCGAAATGGATCCGCGTGCACTGAGGAAGCCGCATCCATGCCGAATTCCACATCGAATCCACAGGGGCACGAGGGCAGGGAGAACCTCGATTTTCTCCGTGAGATCGTCAAACGCGACACCCTCTCCGGCCTCTACCACGGCCGAGTGGTGACGCGCTTCCCCCCAGAGCCGAACGGCTATCTGCATATCGGCCATGCCAAATCCATCTGCCTGAACTTCGGCATCGCGCGGGAGTTCGGCGGCGTCTGCCACATGCGGTTCGACGACACGAACCCGGAAACCGAGGACATGTCGTACGTCGAGTCGATTCTGCGCGACGTGCGCTGGCTGGGCTTCGACTGGCAGGACAAGCTTTTTTTCGCTTCGGATTACTACGAGCAGCTCTACGAGTTTGCGATCCGGCTGATCCGGGACGGCAATGCCTACGTGGACAGCCAGAGCGAAGAGGAGATCCGCCGCTACCGCGGCACCATTACCGAACCGGGCCGCGAAAGCCCTTGGCGCAGCCGTTCCGTGGAGGAGAACCTGGACCTCTTTACCCGCATGCGCGCAGGCGAGTTTCCGGACGGAGCGCACGTCCTTCGCGCCAAGATCGACATGGCGGCCAGGAACATGAAGATGCGCGACCCGCTGCTCTACCGGATCCGCCATGCGTCGCACTACCGGAGAGGCGAAGCCTGGTGCATCTATCCGATGTACGATTTCGCTCACCCCCTGTCGGACGCCGTCGAGAACATCACGCATTCGATCTGCACGCTGGAGTTCGAAAACAACCGTGCGATCTACGAATGGCTGGTCGGCAACCTGTTCCCTGAACCGCGGCCTCGCCAGTACGAATTCGCGCGGCTCAACCTCGACTTTACGGTCATGAGCAAGCGCAAGTTGCTCCAGCTCGTGGAAGAGGGCCTGGTCTCCGGCTGGGACGACCCGCGCATGCCGACGATCGCCGGTATGCGACGGCGGGGCTACACACCGGAAGGCATCCGCCTTTTTGCGGCGCGCATCGGCGTCGACAAGGCCAACAGCCGCGTGAGCATGGAACTGTTCGAAGACGCGATCCGCGACGACCTAAACCCGCGCACTCCGCGCGTCTTGGCCGTATTGCGGCCCCTGAAAGTGACGATCACCAATTACCCGGCGGGAAATGTCGAGTGGCTGGAAGCTCCCTACTGGCCGCATGATATCGATCGGGAAGGCTCCCGCCGTCTCCCGCTGACCCGCGAGATTTTTATCGAAAGAACCGACTTCAGCGAGAACCCTCCAGCCGATTGGATGCGGCTGCGGCCGGGGGGGGAGGTGCGCCTGTTGAGCGCATACCTTATCCGGTGCGAGGAGATCGTCAAGGACCCGGCCACGGGGAACGTCATCGAACTTCACTGCACATACGATCCGGGTTCGCTGGGCAAGGCGGCCGGAGCGAAGCGCAGGAAAAGCGCGGCCATCCAGTGGGCGTCGGCAGCGCACGCCGTGCCGGCCGAGATCCGCCTGTATAACCGGTTGTTCACCGTCGCCAACCCCGAGGAGGCGGAGGATGGAAAGACCTTCAAGGATTATCTGAATCCGGATTCGGTGGAAATTTTACGCGGTTGCCTCCTCGAGCCCGGCCTGGCGGACACGCCGCCCGGCGAACGCTTCCAGTTCGTGCGCCACGGCTACTTTATCGCCGATGCCGTCGACTCGAGACCAGGCGCTCCCGTGTTCAACCGCATCATCGAACTGCGGGACACCTACAAGAGTGACAAGGGCATCGATACCCCCCGTGGGATCACGAGCGGCACAAAGCCCGCCCGCCGGGCGGAGAAGGCGAAAGACACCCCCGCGGTTGCCGCAGGCACGATTTCGGACGAGCGCTCGCGTGCGCGTGCCGCAAATGCTTCCCTCTCCCGCCGTTACGACGACTACATCAAAGTCCTTGGGTTGACCCCGGAGCTGGCCGATGTGCTGACGGGCGAATCGGCAGTCGCCGATTTCTTCGACGCGGCCGTTGCGGCCTACCCCAACGCCAGGGCCGTCGCCAACTGGATGGCCAACGACGTCCTGCGGGAGCTCAAGGGACTCCGCATCGACGAGTTGCCGTTTACCGCTTCGGAGCTGGCGGAACTGATCCAACTGGTCGATCGGCAGGCCATCACGAACCCGGCGGCAAAAACCATCTTCGGGGAGATGTTGACCAGGGGCGGAAAGCCACGAGAGATCGTCGCGCGGCTTGGTTTTGATCAGGCGTTATCCGCCGCCGAATTGGCGGCAGCGGTCGACGCGGTCCTGGCCAGGCTGCCGGACAAGGTGGAAGCGTATCGCACCGGGAAGACCAGCCTGCTGGGTCTTTTCATGGGACAGGTGATAAAAGCCACGGGCGGCAAGGCCGTTCCGCGCGCGGTGCAGGAGCTGCTCAAACAGAGGCTTGGTTAGCCGGATTGGCTCTTGACGCTCCGCCACGGCATCGGTTAACCTGCTTTTCCGTTGAGGAGTAGTGAAACGGCATCACACCTGGCTCTGGACCAGGTTTTCCAGGTTCGAATCCTGGCTCCTCAGCCAACTTTTTGCGGTCCCATCGTCTAGTGGCCCAGGACACCGCCCTCTCACGGCGAAAACGCGGGTTCGAACCCCGCTGGGACCGCCACGAATGCCCGAGCCCCCGCAAGGGGGCTTTTCATTCGTGGCGGCTTCACAAT